>JAQCDT010000197.1 GCA_027620575.1 Verrucomicrobiota bacterium | reverse complement strand
GGACTCTGAGGACCCTAATAGTTTTTCTACATGACGAACGGCAGAACAAAGATTTTCTAAATCCTTTGGATCGGCAGATAATTG
Source organism: Verrucomicrobiota bacterium (assembly GCA_027620575.1). Classification (GTDB taxonomy): domain Bacteria; phylum Verrucomicrobiota; class Verrucomicrobiia; order Opitutales; family Coraliomargaritaceae. Next base: position 2,581 of record JAQCDT010000197.1, on the reverse strand, counting down.
GTGATCTCTAAAATCTGAATAATTCTTATCCAATGTAAAATGTTTCTCTATAATCTTTGCTCCGCAAGCTACGGATAGCTCGGCTGCTTTTGTGCCAATTGTGTGATCTGAATATCCAGGAGTAACTTGAAGTTGTTTAATCGAATGAATATTCCTTAGAAACGCTTGATCTTCAGGAGTTGGATAACTTACTACACAATGAAGAAAAGCAAGTCCGGGATCTCCCCCACCCCCTTCCGACCAGGCATTCTCGATGAATGACTTTAGTTTTATAGCATGCTTAATTTCTCCTAAGCCAAGCGATAAAATTATAGGCTTAGCTTTTTGGGCAACCTGCTGCAATAATGGCCAAAAGTTATTGTCGCCCGATGCAATCTTATAGGCAGGGACTAAATCATTAAGCCATTCGAGTACTTCTAAATCAAAAGGTGTGGACAGAAAAAGAACATGGTTTTTATCTGCTTGCTCTTTAAGTTTGGTAAATTGATCAGGCTTAAAGGAGAATTTCCCCAATTGATCCAACCTGTTATTTTCAGAAGATCGAACCAACCGATTAGGAGTAATCGTTTGGAATTTAACTGCATCAGCACCTGCCTTAGCTGCTGCATCGATCATCTCAAGTGCCAAACCAAAATCGCCTTCATGGTTGTTACCAATCTCTGCAATAATTAATACTTTATTATCGGTATCAAAGTTACCTATTTTCATATTTTAAAAGGCTTTTTTGGAATGGTAATGAAAAATGTATTCCGAACGGCAAAGGCGAAAACCTCGTTTTTCATACAAAGAAATTGATGGTTGGTTAGCTAATTGGGTGCCGACCACTAGTTTTCTGACTTTTAGAGAATGTTCAAGTGCTAGACTTTCTGCAAAAGTTATCATCGAAGACGCTAAGCCTTTGCCATGATGAGCAGAATCAACAGCGATCAAATCGATAATTAAAGTATCATTTCTGCAAATAATTTGGGCAAAGCCAACGGGTTTACTTTTGAAACAAGCGACGATCATGTAATCGCCCCTTTGTCCTAAGTAAAAGTTCTCCACCCATTTACGCTTAATTAAATCTGCCTGACAATTATCGACAGAGGGATCTAGGTGGAACCTGCTGTAAATAAAGCTACTTTGGGCAACCGAGCCAATTAAATTTTGGTCATCATTTTGAGTTAGCCGTATACTGTATCCGCTTGGTAAGGGAAATTCCTTGATCTGGTTTACAAGGCATTTTTGGAATCTCACATTTGTATCAATGAGGTTAAAACCCATTGATTCAACTATTCTAATGCTTTCTAAATCGGATGTACCTACTTTTGCAGAAATAAAACAAGGAGAGTTAGGTAGTTCCGCTCTAAAATTTGGGACAATTGGGGTAGCGAGCGAAAAAGATGGAACACCCAAGATTTCGCTAAGAAACTTATCGACCCTCAGCGAAGAATCTAAGGCTTTATGATTAATGAGAATAGAATTCCTTATACCAGTTGATGTACCGTTCGTATCCTTTCTCGAGAGGAAATTGAGGCTCAAAACCTATTAATTCTTTAGCTTTGTTAATATTCAATGTACCCCGGTCTGGCGTAAGGTTATCCTTGGCTTGATATTTTATTTGGATATCTGGAAAGTGAGATTTGACGATCTCGGCCATTTCAGCCAAGGAACGACCTGATCCATATGTGAGATTGAAAACTTGCCCCCTCGAGTTGTCATTATCAATTACTTTCTCGACCCCACGAACCAGATCTCCGATGTAAGTAAAATCCAGGCTATCAGAGCCATCTCCACTGAGCGTAATCTCCCCAGTAGTTAAAGCATTTTCGATAAATATCTGTCCCACCCTTCGACTCACGCATCTTTCGCCATAAAGTGCCGAGGGACGTATAATAGTATAGGGAAGGTCAAAAACCTGATTGTATGCAATGACCAATTTTTCCCCACCATATTTCAAAGCCCCATAAATGCCAAGGGGTTCACATACTGTGGTTTCAGAAACAACAGGTTCCTTAAAATGTCCATACACCATGCTAGATGAAAAAAAGATGAAATGCTCAACTCGATTTTTAGAAGCATCCAATGCATTTTCGAGAGTACGCATACTGTGATCGAAAGTATTAAATGGATCTTTATTCGATTTATTGGCATGCGAGACCGCTGCTAATTGAACGACTACTTTTGGACCAACTTTAGAAATTAATTTACTGAGTGCATGATAATCACGAGCATCCTGAACAAAAAGAGGTATACCTGCTTCTCTAAGTAGTCTTTGACGCTCGAAAAGTATCTTCAGATAAAGGTCACGGTTTTTAGCTTCAACATCGTCTGAGCTAAAAGACATTACATTATTTACTTCGAGTCCATCGACGACGCAGACATCTGCACCAAGTGATTTGAGATGTAGGGCAAGGTTGTGACCGATAAAACCGGCACCACCAATAAGCATTATTTTTTTATTATTCATGATTGTTAAACAATTTTGGAAAGAACATCTTTTACAGATTTCACTATGTAATCCGCATCTCCTTCATTAAGATGTGGCCCAACCGGAAAGGCGATCGAATGGTAGGCAATTTTAGCTGCCTCAGAAAAAGAA
>JAQCDT010000196.1 GCA_027620575.1 Verrucomicrobiota bacterium | reverse complement strand
TAACTCTGGAAAATTTTGAAGTAGAGAATTATCAATTCCATTCAAAAATTAATATGAAAATGCGTAAATAAGATATTTAAAAATACGCTTTTAAGATTATAAATAATTAGAGATGAGCAGAGCAACCCGACATGTCCAACAAAGCCAGCCTGTCCAAAATAAATCGGTTCCTGAAATAAATCAATCTCAAGGAGCACCTGCAATGCCACGTGGCCAAATGCCTATTGAGGAGGTATTTAAGATGATGTGGGCCAGAATGAATTTTTTGGAAAACGCTTTAAAAGAATCACCAACTACAAATGAAGATGGTGTTACCACAAATGAAGATGGTGTTACCACAATTAGCGACTTGCAAGATTCTCCTCCCAACCAGATTATCCGTAGCCATGCTCCAGTTCCTTCTTATGATGACAGTGTTTTAGAAGAAATCAAGAGCACTCTTGTTGAACATGATGCTAAGATTACGACTCTTGCACAGGAAATAGGTGGGCTCAAAAAGAGTTTAAGTGATACAATTGCTAATTTTAATAATTCAATGCAAGCGGTAGGTGCTGATTTAACAGAAATGAACAATAAGTATACCCAGATGAACAATTTTCTCATGGAAATTCAAACTACTCAGATTACTGTTAATAACCAAATCTTAAAGCATTACAACGATAATTATAGCGATCTTATCGAATCACAAATTACTCAAAGTGCAGACGAAAAATTTAACGCCAAGGATAATGTAGAAGCTGCATCTGAGTCTGTATCCGAAGAGGTAAACCCTGATACTACTGAAGGTGAGGTTGCAAACCAAAATGCTACCGCTACCGTAGAATCCACATTGGCCCAAGCTAACGAGAATGAATCCAATACTGAAACCACGACGCCTGTTGTCGAAAATTTGCCAGTTACCGAGACCAAAAAGAACAATGTGACATTTAATATTGAATAGAAAATTGATTTAACTAATTCATGATAAGAATGATTATACCCTCACTCTTATCATGCATCTTCTACTTGAAGGAAACAAGCTCCAGCAATTCTGCGACATTATTGGCAACTGTAAATACCTTTGTGAGGTGATCACATTCAATTTCTCCGAAGATGGCCTCTATTCACAGGGAATGACATTTGACCACTGTGGTATATTTGAACTCAAAATGGGGCATCATTGGTTTATGGATTACGAGTGGGAACCGGGTGTAGATGCTGCTGAAATTAGCGTAAGCAGTGAGTTTCTTTCCAAAATTCTTAGTGCTCGACAGCCATCACAACATCTCGCTATTAAATACTCAGGTAAACCGGATCACGTAACAATTATCTTTGGTTCAACTAAGGCCCATGGGAAGAATCAGGAGTTTCCAAAAGAATTCAGCCTTTCGCTTATTGATGTTGATCATGAAAAGTTGACAATCCCAGAGATGGAATATAGTGCTGATTTTGGAATTGGTAGCAAGGCACTTCAGGTCACAAATGATCAGCTCTCACTTTTCAACGAGACACTTACGATTCATTGCAGCGAAGATAAGATCTACTTGCAATCCAAGGGAACTGAAGGTCAATTGAAGGTCACTCTATTTGACGAGAAGTGCGAACATATTACAGAATACGCAGTTGAGGAGGATCTGTCACTCACATTGGATTTTAGTATTAAGCACTTCAACTCCTTTTGTCGGTTTTTGAAGGTGAGTGATTGTGTGAATCTTTCATTTAAAAAGGATATCCCAATGAAGTTTGAATATGTTACAGAACAAGAAGATAAAGAAGCAGATGAACAACTCAAACTCGTATTTTATCTGGCTCCCAAGATTTCGGATGATGATGATGAATAAATGAACAAATCTATTTAAAAAAAATATTATTTTCTAATAGATGAGCGAACATTATGTTCAGAATTTTCTTAAATTAATGATGCGAAAGAACAAGCTGGTTACATCTTTAATAGGTAAAGGGTTTCATGGAACTCATACACCTATTCCAGTGCGACGGTATGTATTAGAAAATCCAAAATGGTATACGCCTTATTCGCCCTATCAAGCGGAAATTTCACAGGGTCGTTTAGAATGTTTGCACCATTATCAGACGATGATTAAAAATATAACGGGATTATCCATTTCAAATGCGTCGCTTTTGGACAATGGTAGCACAGCTGCCGAGGTTCTCTCTATGAGCAGTGGTTATACTAAGCACAGGAGATCCCTTTTTTATGCGAGTAAAAATATGCATCCGTATATTCTAGATATTTTGAAGACGAAAGCATGGGCCATGGACATTGATTTACGGATTGATGATCCTGATTCTTTTAATATAAATGAAAATACAATTGGTGTAATGATGCAGTATCCAGACACGTATGGCTTTTGTAATGGAGTATCCCAGGATATTATTAGAGAGACAAGAGAACAGGGTGGTGTTGCATCATGTAATACTGATTTAATGGCATTAGCACATTTGAAATCCCCTGCTGAATTGGATTTCCATATAGCTTTTGGAACAGCGCAACGTTTCGGGGTTCCCATGTATTTTGGTGGCCCACATGCCGCATTTTTGGCTGCGGAATCGGATTTTTTACGTCTTATGCCTGGGAGAATTGTTGGAAAAACTAAAGATGCTACGGGTGATGAATGCTATCGTTTAGCATTACAAAGTAGAGAACAGCATATCAGAAAAGATAAAGCTACAAGTA
>JAQCDT010000195.1 GCA_027620575.1 Verrucomicrobiota bacterium | reverse complement strand
ATTAATTCTACTTTATCTTTTTCGAAACCTGTAACATCCAATAATAAATCAGGTTCTCTATGAAAATCTTGAATATAATGCAACACTATTTTGGGTCTCCATGGCATTTGCTTTGAACCATTGACTTGGGTTTGAATTTTTAATAAGCCTGAATAGTAAGCGGCATTTCCTAAAAGTTGTGCGGCACAGCCATGATCTGGGTGACGATCACTAAGGCTGTTCGCCATGATTATAGTCGGTTGATATTGTCTTATTTTAGAAATAATTAATCTCAATGTATCTTCATTCTCCGAGAAAAATCCGTCTTTTAACTCGAGATTTTCACGCACCGATAATCGAAGAAATTCGGATGCTTTTTGCGCTTCTTGCTTGCGTAAATCCACGTTGCCTCGCGTACTTAATTCCCCTAAAGTTAAGTCGATTATACCTATTTTTTTTCCTTGTTGTGAATACTTTAAAAGAGTTGCTCCTGCCGAAATTTCGACATCGTCAGGGTGTGCTCCAAAAGCCAAAATATCTAATTTCATTCTTCTAAGGTTTCATAGGATTCCACACTTGGACAAGAACAGATGAGGTTTCTATCGCCAAAAGCATTGTCCACCCTCCTTACAGGTACCCAATATTTAAATTCTTTTAAATAAGAAATAGGAAATGCAGCTTCTTGAGGGGAATAAGGATAATTCCAATTTCTATTAATGATGCAATCCGCAGTGTGTGGAGCATTTTTTAGCAAGTTGTTGGATTTATCGGCATGACCATTTTCAATTTCTCTGATTTCATTGCGAATTTTAATCATGGCTTCAATGAATTGGTCCAATTCCTCTTTATCTTCAGATTCTGTGGGTTCTATCATCAAAGTCCCGGCTACAGGAAAAGAAACAGTAGGGGCATGAAAACCATAATCGATCAGTCGTTTTGCTATATCTGCTACTTCGATGTCAGCGGTTTTCTTAAACGTCCTACAATCAATGATCATTTCGTGCGCCACCGTGCCGTTTTTACCTTTGTACAAAATAGGGTAGTGTCCTTCCAACGAAGCCGCGATATAATTGGCATTTAGTATGGCAATTTCAGTTGAATTTTTTAATCCGTCTGCACCAAGCATCTTCATATAACCGTAAGAGATCAAAAGAATCAAAGCACTTCCGAAAGGTGCGGAAGAGATACTGTGAATGGCCTGTTCTCCACCCGTTTTTACAAGCGGATTTCCGGGAAGGAAGGGAGTGAGGTGTTGCGCAACTCCGATCGGCCCCATTCCAGGGCCTCCTCCTCCATGAGGGATAGCAAAGGTTTTGTGCAAATTCAAATGGCATACGTCTGCCCCAATATTTCCTGGATTGGTTAAACCTACTTGAGCATTCATATTGGCTCCGTCCATGTATACTTGACCCCCATTTTCATGAATGATACTTGTAATTTCTTTTATGCCTTCTTCGTAAACGCCGTGAGTAGAAGGATAGGTAACCATGATACCCGCAAGGATCTCTTTATTGGCTTGCGCTACTGTTTTTAGCTCATCAATATTTATATTTCCATCTTCATCACATCCAGTAACCTTCACTGTAAAGCCGGCCATGACCGCGGAGGCCGGATTTGTACCGTGCGCTGAGGAAGGAATAATCATCATTTTACGTTGAAAATCCCCCCTAGATTCGTGATATGCCTTGATTACCATTAATCCAGCGTATTCACCTTGGGCGCCGGAATTCGGTTGCAGCGATAAGCCAGCAAAACCTGTGCAATCGGCCAAATCATTTTGCAATACTTCAAATATTTTATGGTACCCTGCAGCCTGTTCTACAGGAGCAAAAGGATGAATATTTGCAAATTGAGGATTGGTGATAGGCATTAATTCGGCAGCAGCATTCAACTTCATCGTACAGGAACCTAAAGGAATCATGGAGTGAACCAAAGAAAGATCTTTGTTTTCCAATCTTTTTAGATAACGCATCATTTTTGTTTCCGATTGGTAGGTGTTGAAAACAGGATGCCTCAATACCTCATCTGCACGTAAATGATTGTGGTCAAGTTTAGATGAGCCTTCAGAAAGTTCCCCTTCAAATATAGAGGCTATTGCCTTAACATCTTCCAGAGAATGCGGTTCCGAAAAGTTGATGGTGATTTCACCGGAATCCAAATAAAAGAAGTTAAGGCCTTTTGCTTCGGCCTTTTTTCTAATGGCCTCTTGGTTTTGTCCTAACACACATACGGTATCAAAAAATTGATTGGTTTTTGTTTTGATCCCCGCATTTTGTAAAGATTGGGCTAGGGCGTTGGCCAGTGCGTGTGTATGATCGGCAATGGCTTTTAGACCTCTTGGTCCATGATATACAGCATACATACTTGCCATGACCGCTAATAGGGCTTGCGCCGTACAAATATTCGAAGTGGCTTTGTCTCTTTTAATATGCTGTTCTCGTGTTTGCAAGGCCATTCTAAGTGCTGTCTCACCATCCTGGTCTTTAGAAACGCCAATGATTCGGCCAGGAATGTAGCGTTTGTAATCTTGTCGAGTTGCAAAAAAAGCGGCATGAGGTCCGCCATATCCCATAGGAACACCAAATCGTTGGCTTGATCCAAAAACCACATCCGCACCAAGACTTCCCGGTGATTTTAATTTGAGTAAGGATAAAAGATCGGCAGAAACCGCAATTCGAACAGATTTTCTTTGAGCTGATTCGATTAGCGTTCTTAA
>JAQCDT010000194.1 GCA_027620575.1 Verrucomicrobiota bacterium | reverse complement strand
TGATAACAATGTACAACCATCCGACATAAAATTATTAGCTTTAGCCTCAGCTAAAGACTTTATTGTTACTGGTGACTTAACACTAGAAAACGAGAATGAAGTAGAAGATCATGGATTAGCCCTTGTTGCTGGAGATGATTTTTATCTCCGTTCTGAATATTCACTTTCCAATTCAGAAGATTATTCAGATCCTGATCATATCAACTTAACCTATGAAGGTTCAAACTTAGCAATTGGCTCAGTTGACTCGATGTACCTTGTTAATGTTAACATCAAAACGGGAGGCAATCTGGCAATTGGAACCCTCGATACACTTGAAATAGTTGGAAAAGGTAAAGACGGAAGTGATAATGACAAAAGAAGTTCTATCAGTGCAGGTACTGGAGGAAATACGCCAAACCCAGATTTAGTACTTCTATACGCAAACGATCTTATTACCCTTAACAAAGTAGATTTTGTAGGGGATATGATAAGGGAAATTCACCTTGATGCACCAATGATGCAATTGAGGAACTTGGCTATACCATCTGGAACATTGGTGAAAGGATATGCAGGAGGTTCTGCTAACAACTCTTACAATTGGGCCTCCAAAGAGCTTAATTCTAACAATCAACCATACCTACAGTTTGAACGAGCAAACCTTAAATTTTCAGGTGATGCTTCAAATATTGGGGATGTAATCCTCGAAAATGTCACTCACGGCAATATCGATGGCGTATTAACAGAGGATCATTTTAACAAAACAGCATACACAGGTTCCTGAAATTAATTCAAAAGCAACTATGAATTCCTCTAAATACATTTCTATTTTCTTAATCGCGTCATGTTTTGTATCCGCACAACGAAAACTAGACTTGCAAAAAAATGCATCCGAACCAGAAGCAATAAAACAAACAAATTCTAAAAATCAAAAGAATGGCTCAGATGTTTCGGAAAGCGACACTGGAGCTCAGCGGCCTATCGTTCTGAAGAAAAGTGGCTTATCTGCGTTTTTTGGTTATAACACAGATTATTACTATACTTCCAATGCATTTGGAACCGATTCAGAAGAAATTGCTTCGGGAATTTGGACTAATACATTCTATGCTGGTGCCGGTCTCGGTGTTTTTGACATGGGTGAATATGTACTTACTCCTTACATTGGAGGTAGTTGGATGGTACATGATTACACAAAATCATTGCAAGCATTGGAAGATGAAAACTACAATCGTACCCAATCTTATGCCCTTCTCCTTGCTCAGTTTGGTAATGGATGGTCCTTCCGTGGTGGCCTTTCTTACTTAAACGATCGTAACAGTAACGAAGATACAGAAATTTTACGCGATTTCATTTATAATGTAGGTGCAATGAAAGCTCACACCATAGATGATTCTACCCAAGGTATTTTTGCTGCATCTGCTAAATACCATGATGTTGATGCGGATAATTCTCCTGGTGGTACTCGTAATGAACTCAATCGTTACGACTTGTCATTATCATACGAAATCAACAAAGATTTTATGGGATTAGAGTTTAATCCGAAATACCAAATATCTTACAATGATTATCTCAATGGAAATAATGCTGACAGAACTCAATTCACCCATACATTATCATTAGATATTGTTTATCATATAACAGAATCTCTCCGCTTTGAAACAATTAGTACCTATACATCAAATGATTCATCTGGTTCAAATGACGATGATGACTATGAAATGTATGATCTGGGTGGCGGTTTACGATTATCTGCTAGGTTCTGAAATATTCCTCTAAATTTTTACAAGCCGTTGGATATTTCTTAACGGCTTTTTTTTTGTCAGGAAAAGACCTTGCTGTAACCTTTAAACAAGGTGAAATAAATTTAATTGATTCAATTCAAACTGATTCCATACAACCGTTTATCGGAATTGGAGAAAAGATCTACTCTCAGCACTTTATTTCAACTGCAAACGGATCGAGGTTTGAATTAAAATCAGAAAATACTACTTGGCGTGTAGGTAGCCAAAGTTTCGTTAAGTTTGAAAGTGATAACAAAGTGTGGATACATTCTGGTAGTTTGCTGCTATGCCTAGTAAATGAAGAAACTATTACCTTTCAATCACGAAACTCAGAGGCTACATTTTCTGGCAAAGGTACAATATTAATAGAATCCCTTGAAAATGGAGGATTTAAATTTATTCCATTAGAAGGCGATGGATTATTAAATACTAAAAAAGACAAACCTTTTCCTATACTTGGAGGAAGGTTAACTTTAGTGTTAGGTAACCCAAGTTACCTAGGAAGCTCTTATGACATCGACATAATGTTGTTACTTAAATCGAGTAAACTTATAAATTACTTCCCAACAGCTTTAACCACATTTGACCAAATCGGACTTGCTTTATACATTCAACAGTTAAAACTAAAAGGGAAATACAATGCACTAATTGGAGATGCCCATACTGATGATGAACTTCAAATTTGGGCATTTGGTGATAAAGCAGCAGAAAAAAGTAAGTCAGTTTCTGACTGAGATTTATGAGAGTTTACTATGTGCCCCGTCGCAAAAAGATCCATTATTGGAATGCTTGCAATTGCAAAGGGCCACTTTCTTGGCTTCCTCAATGACGACTTTCTGGGGAGTGAAACTACTTCCTTTGTGAGAACCGTCACAAAAAGGTTGTTTGGATGATTTACCGCAGGAGCACCACCAATAATCACCTGCTTCAAGTTCCA
>JAQCDT010000193.1 GCA_027620575.1 Verrucomicrobiota bacterium | reverse complement strand
TTTTTTGAATGGCTTTTTTGGTTTAGTTTTGTGGGCTTAGCGCTTGGGAGTGAGCGCTTTTATATAGCACTCATTGGCCCATTGGTTATGTATGTATTTTTACGGTTTATCACTGGAGTCCCTTTTGCTGAATTGTCATCTTTGGAAAGTAGGGGCGATGCCTATAAGCAATACCAACAAGAAACGAATGTGTTCTTCCCATGGTTTCCAAGGCAATAAAATAGATTAGTTATGTCAAAAATGCCCAATAATCAGATAGCCTCTCAAAAACAATGGAAGTTTAATCCATGGAAAAAAGTTTGGCAGTCCCTATTAGGTACGGTTACAGAGGGTTATTTGAAAGTCACTTATTGCGATGGGTCGGTGGCATTTTATGGAAAACCTTCTGATTCTTATGCTGAGTTAATAATTCATGATAAATCGTTTTATTCTCGGGTCATTTTTGGCGGAAGTGTTGGCCTTGGTGAGACTTATGTGGATCATATTTGGTCCAGTCCTGACTTATCTAAATTATTAATCATATTGGGCGCAAATGTTCAAAAATTTGGCCCATATCAAAAAGGGCTTTCTTTGATTCACCATTGGTTCAATTGTGTTTTTCATTTACTCAATAAAAACAACAAGAAAAATAGTCTTTCAAACATTCAGGCACACTATGACTTAAGCAATGATTTCTATAAAACATTTCTTGATCCAAGTATGAGTTATTCGTCGGCTTATTATGACGGGCAATTAATCGATTTGGAAAAAGCTCAATTAAATAAAATTCGCCGAATTCTTGATCTTTCCGAGCTTAAGTCAGGCAGTCGTATTTTAGAGATTGGTTCAGGTTGGGGTGCTCTAGCCTTTGAAGCTGCGCAAAGGGAGTGTTTCGTTAAGACGATTACTTTGTCAAAAGCGCAACGTGATTATGTAGTGGCAAATTTAAAAGATCGAGGGCTAGAGGGTTCAGTAGAAGTATATTTGCAAGATTATCGAGATGAAACTGCACTTTATGATAATGTTATTTCCTGTGAAATGATTGAAGCGGTGGGTAAAGAATGTTACTTTAGAAAAATTAAAGAAGTCCTTAAGAACAATGGATTAGCGGTTCTGCAAGCCATTACGATTCGTGATTCCGATTATGAAGCCTATTCAAGAAGTTGTGACTGGATTCAGAAACATATTTTCCCAGGTGGGCATCTGCCTTCTTTAGGAATCATCCACAGGCTTATTGAGCAAATTGATGGAATAGAGATTAAAAATGTTTATTCGTTTGGTGCAGATTATGCGAAGACGTTAAATTGCTGGGATGACAATTTCGTTCAATCATCTGAGCAAGTTAAGGCATTGGGATTTGATGAAAAATTTCAGAGAAAATGGCGTTATTACTTCAGCTATTGTATTGCCGGCTTCACCAATGAATTGATTGATGTTCAACACATTGTTATTCAACGTACTGATTAATTTATTTAATCTCCTTTACAGGATTGGGCGAAATGCTGAATAAATTCAACTATTTTGCTTAGGCCATTTCTCCGATTAGGAGATAAGTGTTGGCTTATACCCACATCACCAAGAAAACTTGCATCATTGTTAATGATTTCTTCTGGAGGTTGATGGCTGTAAAAATTACAGAGTAGGCCCGCAATCCCATGGACAATCGCTGAATCAGATTCGGATTGGAATATACATTCGCCCGATTCAAATTTCGGAACTATCCATAATTGAGATAAGCATCCTTCTATCATGAATTGATCAATCTTGAGTGAAGGATCTAACTTTTTTAAGTTCTTACCATATTCTACCAAGTAACCTAAGCGTTCGTATGCATCAGGAATTAGGCTTAATTCCTCAACGATTGATTGTTGTTTTTCTGCTAAAAGCATATTTAAAAATCTAATCGAAGTTGTTGATTAATCAATTAAGAAGGCACTTTTTGGAAAAAGTTTCACTCATACACAACAAGGTCATTGGCTTTAATTGTACGAGACCAAAGTTTAATACCTGCCAAACTGAATATTTGCATCTCAAGTACTCGGTTCTCTTCATCGCCTTTAAATTCAAGAATGGTATATTGTTGTTCAAAAGTGTTTGTCCCAGGTATTCGGAAAAAATTGCGTTCGTTATCTTCAACGATTGGCATTGCAGTACTAGGCCCTACGGTAAGATCAAAGAAATTGTAGTGTGTTGAATGTACTAGTCGGGTGAGTTCTCCTTTATATGATCCTCCACTAACAAAAAATAAACCAGGAATTTTATAATTCTTAAGTAATCCTAAGAAATTTTCCTTTTCAATTTCAGCAAAGGATAGATTTTTTTCTGCTTTAGATGGATTGAGTATAGGGGCACCCGAGACAATGACTTTAAAATTTGCGGTACTTGTCAGTAATGCATCTTTTAGCCATTCGATTTGTTCTTCTCCCAAGATAATCGCATTTGAATTAGTAGAGGTATTGGTTTGTCTCTGTGACTGAACATCAAGAAAAAAGAATTCTACATCAGAAATCTTATGTGTATAGCAGAAAGCTTCTTGGTGTTCCACAAGCGATGTCTTTGGCCAAAATTTGGAGAAAGCGGTTTGGGCAGACTGCTTTAATGGCATTTCTCTGCCTGCGCCCTCAACCCCGTAATCATTATAGCTCCATATGCCTAAGTTGGGTATTTGGGCTAAAAGTTCACTAGGTTGAACCAATGAACGGGCATAAGAGTAGCGCTTAAAAT
>JAQCDT010000192.1 GCA_027620575.1 Verrucomicrobiota bacterium | reverse complement strand
TAATTCAGTGATCGCGTCCCGCGCGAGCCCCGTTGTAAAAGCAGCAGAAAAATATAAAATCCAATTGATCGGATTTACTGCTGAGTGAATAGGCTTAGCTCACTTGTTCACTTCAAGATCGAAACGTGCGTAGATCGATTCTCCGTTTTTCTGAACCTGTGCAAATAAACGATACCAACCTTTGCGCGGCACGTTAAACAAAAAGCTCAAATCATCCATATCCGTATCGGGTACTTCAGCTAAAATATCTTCAATTGGGTGCATATGTGCAAAGCCTCTTTGCTCGGCATCAAATGCTACCATGTGGGCTTTCGCACCCATAATGGTTTCTAAGGGAACTTTATTACCTTCTATATCTCGTACTTTGAGCGTAAATCGATAATCTTGATTAATTTTTAATTCTTTAGGCACTTCCTCTAACTCAAAATAAAGCGACTCTTGGGTGTCATTTGTTTTCCAATAAAAGTTTTTTTCTTCACGATTTCCCTCTACATTTAAAACATTTGTAGCAATTAATTGTCTGCGAGTACGCTTAGGCACTACTTCAGCATACGCTGTATATTTACCGCCATTTTTAGGATCGAAATCAAAGCGATACACTCGGCCCATATCATCGGATTGTGGATGGATATGATGATAATCTTCTAAACTTTCATCGATAAACAATAAATGCATCCGTTCCGTATGTGTAATAGCGAGTTCGTGAGGTAATAAAAAGCGTCCACCATCTAACTTAAGTGAAAGCGAACCTTCATTGGTTTCTGGATCCCAATCCATTGGCAACTCAGCAGGATAATCCAATTGGACTAGATCAATAAAGCCTGCACTATTTGTCGCACAAAATTCCACCTCGCCATTTTCATTCACCACTTCTTCATAGTGTAAAAAACCACATTCAGAATCAGGCAAAAAGCGCATGACAAAATAGAGTCCGATAAAAATACCCGTGATAGTTAGTGTGCTTTGCAAACGTTTATTTAAAGAAATATGCATATTATTTTTCCAAAAGCTCTTTAGCCCTCGCTAGAAAATCATCGACTTTCCAAACTGAGCCTTCTTTGCGATAATGTATACGCCCTTTTTGATCGATCAGCAAGGTTGCCATGGTGTGATTGATAGTTCCATCCTGCTCCATCGTTATGATTCCAAAATAGCGCATTAAGTCCTCCACCCAGACAGGCTTTGCCGTCATAAAAGTAAAGGTATCAAATTCAATATCGTACGATTCACCAAACTGCTTAAGAATCCCAGGCGAATCATATTCGGGATCAAACGTGATGGAAAGTAAACGTAAATCATCTAAGCCTATCTCCCTTGCTTTTTCCTGAAGCAATGACATTCGCCTAGTTGAAGCAGGACACATCTCTGCCGCCTTACAACGAGTGAAGATAAAATTAATTACGACAGCTTTACCCAAGAAATCTTTAAACTGAAAAAAGTCTCCATCCTGATTAATTCCTGAAAATGCTATTATGTAATCATCTTCTTGTACAAAATTTCTACGGCTCATTGGTTTCACCATACGATGAAATTTTTCATTCAGGTCGTAATAAGCTTTTGACCCTACCCCTGTCATTGGAAAAATAGATTCTAAATGCCATTGTTTTAAATAATAGACCGCATTGGCCTGTATTTCTCGACCGACGTAATGATCTGATTGATCGCCTAGACCCACTCGAAAATCGTATTTTTCACCGGATTGAATCGTATCAATTTCTGATTCAATGATTTTTACATGATAACGGCTGTGTCCTTCGGTACTGTCTAACACAAGGCCCTTGATCATCTTTCCTTGAAGTGCGTTCAAGCAAATGAAGAAAAAAGATACAATAACCAAAAAATAGGGTTTATTCACTTCTGTTTAAAATAATTTTTATTTGAATTTTACTTTGATACCTTTTCTTAGGTATGTCGGTTGGTCTAAATTGATACCTTTATACAATTTAGTACTCGACGTAATAAAATACCCTCGGTTGTCTTCTTTGTCAACAAAAGCAAATTCTTTTTGATCATCGACTTCTTTTTCCTTTCTTTTACCCAATTTTGATGGGTGTACCTTTAAGGGATTGGGTGATTTTTTCGTTTCCAATGTTGCTCCAAAGTCAGATTCATCTTCCGAAAATAAATCATCCTTAGGTCCTTTGCTCTCAACGATTTGATCGATTTCTAATTTACCAAAAATACAAATTTTCAAGGAATTGATTAAGGAATCATCCACATGTGCAGAGATTAAAATATCCTTTTTAAAATTAAATTTTTCAGCAATGAGTGAAGCCACCTTATGAATAATGGATAGCTCTAAAGAATGATTTCCCTGTATCACAATCATCAAAGCATCCAAATTTTTAGGGGAATCCTCCCTATGCAAGAGCGGATTCAATAATAGAGATTCAATATGGGATTCAATTCCATCATTTCCTAAATCAAAAATATCGGTATCCGATGTCACCGCAAATAATGATTTACCACCTCTTGCCTGGAATAGCTGCTTCAAAGAGCCTAAATCTTGATTGATAAGACCTTTTTTAAACAAAACATTAGCGAGTGAGCTTAAACTATTTAAAATCCAACGATTACCCATTTCAAACCCATTCAATGCTGTTTGATCCGCATCACCTTCTTGTAATAAAAGATCATTTGGAATCGAAAACATTCCATGAAGCGAAGGCCTTAATTCCCTGATAAAATTTTCCGCCTTTGAAAAA
>JAQCDT010000191.1 GCA_027620575.1 Verrucomicrobiota bacterium | reverse complement strand
AAGAGTAGTTTTTTCATTTAGTTCTTTATGAATTTTTTTGTAGATGAATTTACACCGTCAGATACTTTTATAAAGTAAACTCCTTTTGAAAGAGAACTTACATTAATTCTATTATTACTTTCTTTTATTAATTCCTTTCCAAGAATATTATATATAGCAACACTTTCTAAACTTGAACAATCAATATTTATATAGTCCTTAGTTGGATTTGGATAAATATAAAAAGAAGTTATTTCTAAATCATCAATCCCTGCTGTATCACAATTATAACCCGCGTCATCAATTGTCCAACCACTATTAATAATCAAATTTTGCCTTGCGTTCTCGCTATTGCAATAGAATTTGTCCCAAGCCCCTAAAGAAACATTCTGTTGAACATTTTGTTGTTCCCAACCAATTAGAATATTATCATAATTTTCAGTGCTTAACCCAGAATATGCAAAACAACCTCCCATAGTTTCAACATTACCTATGTTCCATTCACTTAAATTTTGATTAAATGATGATGCGCGATGAAATGTCCAATTCATATTAGTTATGTTACTAACATCCCAGCTACTCAAATCTTGATTGAATGAATCTGCTTGGTTAAACATACTGGCAATAGTAGTCATATTGCTAACATCCCAGCCACTCAAATCTTGATTGAATGAATCTGCATCTTGAAACGCGCCAGTTGTTGCACCATAAGCAGTGATATTTGAAACATCCCAGCCTCCTATTGGCTGATTAAAAGATGTAGCATTAAGAAAAATATATTTAATATTAGTTGCATTACTGATATTCCAGTCACCTATTGGTTGGTTAAATGCAGATGCATATGCAAATACACGCTCAAAGTTTGTAACATTACTAACATCCCAGTTACTAATATCTGCATTAAATTCAGCCCGTCCATAAAAAGCATAATACAAGTTTGTTACTTGGCTAACATCCCAGTTTGGCATTGCACCATATTCACTATCACTACACATTCCAGTAACTGGATGGGTAGATAGGCAAGTTTCAATGGCTTGGGCAAAATTAGCGTCAGTTATTGGGGTCTGCCCATAACTACAAGCGAAGATTAATAAAGCGCAGAGTAAGAGTAGTTTTTTCATTTAGTTATAGTTTAGTGTATTATTCACAAGGGTCTGTTAGGGTTGTTCTGTTAGCAAATTCTTGATATGTATTTGTTGAGGTAGAATAACTCACATCAAAATATATTCTATTGTTTGAAACTGTCACATCTACAATTGATAAAGTATTTTCTTCTCCGTTATCACTTGTGAATTGTAAGCTATTATAGTCATTGTTTGTGATTGTATAGGTTTCTCCATTGCTATTTAAACCCTCTGATATACCATAACAAGTATTTAAGTTAACCATTGACACATTTGGTCTGTAATATGTTAGAAAATTACTTGAGTTATTTAAAATTATGTATTGAGCAGAGTATAAATCTTCTTCACTTTGTGGGTCAGAAACAAAATAAGGATTTTCCCAAACCACACCATCAAATCTCTCTAAAAAGGTCTGATTAGAACTATCCGAACTATCATCACTACTACAAGCGAAGATGAATAAAGCGGAGAGTATTAAAATTCTTTTCATATTAGTTAGGATTACAGTTTGTAAAGTTAGGTTGAGGTAGTGTCCAAGAAGATGCTCCTTGACTGAAACTACCACAATTAGTTACATTTTCAACTTCCCAATTACTTAAGTCTCTGTTGAAATCCTCTGCACCATAAAACATCCATATCATTTCAGTAACACTGCTTGTATCCCAATTTTCTAATGGTTGGTTAAAAGTATCTACCGAAGAGAACATATAACTCATATTAGTCACACCACTTACATCCCAATTTTCTAATGATTGATTAAAAGTATCTGCCTGACCAAACATACCTTGCATATTAGTTACATTGCTAATATTCCAATCACCTATTGGCTGGTTAAATGACATAGCAACTTCAAACATTCCATTCATATCAGTGACATTACTCACATCCCAATTTCCTATTGGCTGATTAAATGACTGGTTAAATGAGAACATTCCATTCATATCAGTAACATTACTCACATCCCAATTTCCTATTGGCTGATTAAAGCTTGTGTACCCAAACATATTATTCATATCAATTACATTACTTACATTCCAATTTTCTAAAGATTGATTAAATGAATTTGCGTTCCAAAACATATAACTCATATCCATTACACTGCTTGTATCCCAATTTTCTAATGATTGATTAAACCCACTTTGTAATTGGAACAATCCTGACATATCAGTGACATTACTCACATCCCAATTTCCTATCGGCTGATTAAAGCTTGTATAAGGAATTAGATTTCCACTCATATCAGTAATAAAAGTTGTTGCAACTTTAGTAACGTCTTCATTATTAGAAATCATTTCTCTCAACAAATTCCAATCTACTACTATATGTTCAACCCCATTAATAACTCCAACATCTCCAATATTTGCACAAGGATATGCTTTTATAGTAACTCCATTATCGTCTAAATAAACAACATCACAAGGAGTATCATTAGTACTGAAACTAACCTCATCCCCATAAAAGTCCCCTAAATTATTAGTCAAGAATGCTCTAACGTAGTAAGTAGTATTAGGTGTTAGACCCTCAATAGTTGTAGATATATTAGTCCCATTAACATTGACTTGTGTATCTTCTAATGTTGGCTGTATTTCAGTTGAATAAACAAA
>JAQCDT010000190.1 GCA_027620575.1 Verrucomicrobiota bacterium | reverse complement strand
CGCCATGTCGGATTACAGCACCATCACATCACTTGCTGAATCAACTATTCAAGAAGGCTTGATTTATGCTGGAACCGATGACGGATTGATCCAAGTAACCGAAGACGGTGGGGCAAACTGGCGAAAGGTTGATTTTGCCCAAATAGATGGCCTGCCGAATACTGCTTTTGTCAATGATATCAAAGCTGACTTGTATGATGAAAATACCGTTTATGCCGTCTTTGATAATCATAAATATGGCGATTACAACCCGTACCTATTCAAAAGCACCGATAAAGGCAAAACCTGGTCGAGTATAAGTAATAACTTACCTGAGCGAACATTATTATGGCGTATTGTTCAAGACCATAAAGAAAAGAACCTCATGTTTTTAGGTACGGAATTCGGCGTGTATTTTACCATGGATGGAGCGCAAACCTGGATGAAATTCTCCAATGGATTACCCAATATTTCGGTGCGTGACTTGTGTATTCAAAAACGAGAGAATGATTTAATCGTAGGAACTTTTGGTCGTGGCATATATATCCTGGATGATTATAGTTCCCTGCGTGATTTTGATGTTCAGGATAAAGAACTCGAAGCGAAATTATTCACTCCTCGAAATGGACTTTGGTATATGCCGCGTAAAATCCTTGGCTGGGACAAACAAGGATCCCAAGGGGATGATTACTTCGTTGCAGATAATCCACCTTTTGGCGTAGAATTCACCTATTATCTTCAAGATAGTATACCTAGTATGCAAGCGCTTCGATTAAAGGAGGAGAAAAGCATTGAAGAAAACAAAGGCATAGTAAGTGTGCCATCATGGGATGTATTGGAAGAAGAGAGAAACGAGCTAAAACCTGCCATTTACCTCTTCATTTACGATGATGAAGGAAATATCCTCAATCAAGTAAAAGCGAAAAACAACAAGGGATTCAATCGTGTAGTTTGGGATTTAACTACCGCAGCTATTTATACCCTATCCGAAGAAAATATACAGAAAGGCGCAAAGTTACGACAGAGGGGACCCGGCGAATACACTGCTGAACTATTCAAACGAGTGAATGGGGTTTACAGCTCAATCAGTGACAAAACGTTCTTCAAGGTTAAAGCCATAAATAAGCTTGGACTACCTGGAGGCTCATCCGATGATGTCGTTACACACTGGAAAAAAATTATGGACCTTCGTTCTCAATCCACAGATTTAAGCAACGAGCTAAGAAAAGCAGAAAACGCGCTGTCGCTGATGCTTAAAGCCTACGAAAAAGCGCCAGCTAGTGATGAAGAATTATTAAAGCGTTTAGTAGAAACCAGAGAGGAAATCAATAACCTAAAAGTTCTCGTTTGGGGAAGTGAATCACGAGCGGAAGTTGGCGAAAAAGATGAATACCCAACAATTAGCACCTACATTTGGGCTGCTAGTTCTTCAGGGTCAACTTATGGACCGACTACAGAGCAAATAAAATCGCTTCAAAAGGCATCTACGCGAATAAGTCAATCCCAATCCACACTTGACTATATTCAGGATGAAATTTCGACACTCAAAAATATGCTTGAGCATATTAAGGCACCACAAATTGAATATTAATAAATTACGAGGCACTAAAAATAATCAATCGAGTTTTCCCGATGTATATGTAGTTGTTTTACACAAAATTTGTGTAATTTTCAATCCGCAACTAGACCTAAAGGATGCTTATGAAAGGCGTAATTTTTAATATTGCAGAAAATTATATTATTGAAAAGCATGGTTATGAAACACTTAAAGAAATCTTAACGGCTTGCTCATTAGAAACAAAAGAACCTTTTGTAGGTCCTAACACCTATCCAGATGCTGATTTATTAGAGATTGTAAGCAAAGCGGTTGATATTTTGAAAACCGATCTAGGCAGTTTTCTTAAAAGTTTCGGACATTACTCTTTTCGTCAACTTTCAGACAGACACCCAATCTTTGTGGAAGGATATACCCACCCGAAAGACTTTCTTTTAACGGTAGAAGGGGTTATTCATATGGAAGTTCGTAAATTATATGAGGAGAGTAAGCTACCTACATTTCAATACCAAGATTTAGGTGAAAATGAAATGATTATTACCTATTTCAGTGAAAGAAAACTCTATCCTTTTGTAGATGGTTTAATTGACGGCGTAGTCGACTATTTTGGGTATAAGGCAGAAAAAAAATCTACCATCTATGAAAAAGATGGTGTAGAACTTTGTGATTTCCACATCAAATTTAGTGCATGAGCGAACTGGATATCTACAAAGAAAAGTTGGAGCGTGCCGAACACAAAATTCGTATTCTAGAAGATTTAATAGAAAACAAGTCTCGAGAACTTTATAAGAAGAATGAGGCCTTAGTTAAACTCAACGAAGAAATTACCAACTGGACGTTTGCCATAGGTCACGACCTTCAAGAACCTTTGCGAACCCTCATTGGATTTAGCGAAATACTGGGGACCAAATGTGTTAAAAGTGCTGATGATAGTAATTCGGAAGCGCTTGATGAATGCATGGTGAAATATATCGAACATATTCAAAAATCGGCGTACCAAATGCAGGCCATGATTTTAGGAATACTCGAGTTTACACGAATTGGTAAGAAAGTCGCTTTAAGTTCTGTTGATACTAAGCAAATTCTGGAACAAGTGATTCATGGCTTAACTGCGCAAATCCAAGCGAATCATGCCACAGTTACATTTGATTCACTTCCTAATTTTATTGGTTACAAATTATACATTGCCCAATT
>JAQCDT010000189.1 GCA_027620575.1 Verrucomicrobiota bacterium | reverse complement strand
ATTTATAAAATAATGAATATCTTTCTCGTATTCATAAGACATATTAATACTGTAAATCGTATTCTCAGATGGCTTAGTTACCTCTCTTATGTAATCAAACATGCCACAGATATTTAAAAGATACATACCCACTTTTTCATTGTTCATTGTTTTTACTAATATAGTCGAAGGACCATAGAGACAATATCCGGTTTCAATGACATCGCAAATGCAATCATTCTCAACATCATAATTGTAAAGACCGTAAATTGTGCCAACAGTTATATTGGAATAGACATTTTTGGATCCGTCTAGAGGATCAAAAACTGCTATGGTGCCTTTTTTTTGGTGCCTTTTTTCAGGGAAAATAGTCAGTTTTTCGGATTCTTCTGAAACATACCCAATCACATCAGGAATGTAATGCAATGAATCAATAATTAAATCATTCGTTAAAATATCAATGTTCTTCTTAATATCATGGGACTCGTTTATTTCGTCTGTGTTTTCTCCTAATTTAGTTACATCTCGGTATTTCAAAATATCGGATATTTCCTTAAATGCCTGATAAAGAGGCTCGTAAATAGAAGTCATGAAAATATAAATTATAAATACTAGTAATATTTAAATTTATATTTGGGAAGGAAGTGTATATAATGAGTTGGGCATCACCGAGGCGCTCATTAATGGAGTGGAATTATTATGTGTAAATTGTTGCGTGGGTGTTGGAAATTCTGAGATGACATCATCGGTTGTTGAGACTGAAGCATACCTAATCCTTGGTTTGGATCCATAGGAACTGCCATGTGATTCATATCAGGTATATTGGAAGGAGCGTCATGTTTTAAAGTAGAAGCCGCGCTCTTAGGGGCACTTGAAGACTGAAGAACATTATGGGAAATACTCATTCCCTTTAACGTATGAATAATTTCCTCAACACGACTCATATTTCTGGTTACTTCAATTCCCACTGGCTGTTTATTAGACTCTTCCTCGTCTTCAGAATCTTCATTTAGTTTTAATATACGCGCTAATCCACTTAATCCTTTGGCTTTTTCTTTCTTTGGTGTTTCCTTACTCGTTGAGGTTGTTGAAGCGGTTGTCTTCTTATTAGATTCTAAAGGTGCCTCAGGCTGCCCAAAGCTAATAATAGGTCTAGTTATTCCTGTGTTAAGAGCGTTTTTATAATTAAATCTCTCCTTAAGTTGTTCTAAATTACTTGACATTGTGTCAATGCTGTAATCCGTCTCAATAGTTCTAATAATTTTTTCAGCGATAACATATATGTCACAGTCTCCAGAGGCACGTTTATCTTCGAGATACCCACTATTATCTGTATCAAGGTGAATAACTACATCATAGCGTGAACTATTTTGCCCATACGAAAAATGCTTGCCGTTGTATTGACATAGACTTTTATGTTGCTCAAGATGCTTTAATTCCAATTTTTTACAAGCACGATCTATATCTAAAATACCGTTTTCTTGTCTCATTTTATCCGAAGTCAATTTTAAGTAACATCGTGAATAAATCTTCGATGACTTGATTGGGTCAGGATGAAAACTTACAAAGACGTTTTTATTTCCACATAATCGCTGTAATAAATATCGCACAAGAAATAATTCATCACATGCATCTAGGACAGATTTCCGTTGAAATGTTACAGACCATCTACTAACCATTCTTTCCATCTGAATATTTGATATTCCAATTCCAACATATAATAAATTTTCGATCAACTCATCTATAATTTCTTGACTATGTTGGATATAATCTAATTTGGATGAATAATTCTTCATCAGATCAATTCCGTCATGCCATCCAATCGGTTTTTTCTCTTTGTTAAAAAGAACAAATTGCTGGGTTAACGCCACTTCATAATCCGAGTGTTCTCTCATAAGATTTTGCAATGGATCACGTGTATTATACTTATGAATTGAACCATTAGGATACCGGATTTCACACATAACCAACCAATGTTTATCATCCTTGATCAGAGGATTTTTAATGCACTTAACAGGAACTAATATAATATCATGAGACTCAACAACTACATTAGAAATCATCATAGAATCAACTACAACTTCTTCTATTTCTTCGATTGGTTTAGTTGAAAAGACAGTTTTGCTTCTAAATTTACTTTCACTGTCTAAGCAAATATATTCTAAGACGTTCATATACAATCATAACGACATAAATTAAATAATTTTCAAACTAATATTGGTATAACTGTGTTGTAATAATTGAAAAAGACCACTCTGCTCCGTTTAATTGAAGCAAGTTCCCCTTATCATCCAACAATTTTACCTCAACTCTCTCAATATCTACTGGACCGAAGTAATTTCGTGTGTTAAAAGTTAGTGAGTTTGCGTTTTCGACAAGCATTCCTCCAAACTGAAGACCATTTGGTTTAACGGGAATAAGTCCCATAATATTATTAGGGTTTGGTGCAGTAACTTTGAGGTTGGGACTATTCTTTCGATTTTTTATGATCTCATTCACCGTATATTGCTGTGCCTGTGTAAGAGTAGTAGGTAAATCCTGTGTAAAAAAAGGGGTTTTTACCGGATAAGGTTCTTTTATACAATCCTGACCAATGACTAAATCGTCGTTCTGTTGACATTCTGGCTCAACAACAGTTAACTTATTATTAACTGAATTGGAGGTGCTAAGGTTTCCTGTTTTATAGTAACTAGGTAAATTTAATTTGGTCTCAGAATCCTGTATATTTACCAATCCTTTATTAATTCGGTTCA
>JAQCDT010000188.1 GCA_027620575.1 Verrucomicrobiota bacterium | reverse complement strand
CACGAGGAATCGAACCTCGATCTACGGTTTAGGAAACCACTGTTTTATCCGTTAAACTATGGGGACTTAGCCTTTCGTTGTCAGTTCGTTGTCAGTTTCGTTGTCATTCACGACCACTTAGGCTATAATCTGAATCATGCCTAAAGTAGTGAATAAAAAACAGAACAGCGTAGTCATTGAAGGAGTCTGTACTATCAGACATATTGCCAAAAACGACAAGTGGGAAGTTGATGCTGGACTCAAACTTGGTGGACTCAAAAAACACAGAAAAAGATTCAAAACAAAACATGAAGCACTGACCCACGGAAATCTATTAAGGATCAAGCTCCGAAACCAAGGCACAAGTGCGTTTAGCCTGACAACTGCTCAACAAGTGGATGCGGAACAGGCACTGAAGGTTCTTGAGGAAACAAAGTTCACTACCCTGCTTGAAGCAGTTGAGTTTTCAAAAAGGTATGCGGGGAAGAACCTTTCTGATATTACCATCGCTGAACTTGTGGATGAATTCAGAGAAATGAAGGAATCTGAAAGGGAAAGAGATCTACGTGGTGCGTCTGAAGCAACATTGAGAGAGTACAAGTACAGACATGGTGTTCTGGCAGATAATTTTGGGGAGATACTAGTTCGAGAGTTTACTAAAGATGATTTTGAACCGCTTTACACATCCAAAGGGTTTTCTCCAAATCTCCTTAGCAAGACTAAGACTTTGTTTAATTTTGCAGTGAAGAAAGGTTACATTCCTGAGAACCCTATCGAGATAGACCCACCTAAAAAGAAGGCGACTGAACCTAAAATTTTTAGTGACCAAGATTGGAATAAATTAATTTTAACGGCCATCAACTCTCAAGACCA
The DNA here is from genome assembly GCA_027620575.1 of Verrucomicrobiota bacterium. GTDB lineage: Bacteria > Verrucomicrobiota > Verrucomicrobiia > Opitutales > Coraliomargaritaceae. The sequence continues at coordinate 1,886 of JAQCDT010000188.1, read as the reverse complement.
CGAGTTCTCCAAGGGTTACAAAGTACAGCTACTGCCTTTTGTTGTTCTAGGCCTATGGTGCGGACTTAGACCAACCGCAGAGATCGAGCGACTCGACTGGAAGGATATCCACTTAGATGATGATCAACCATCAGTCTACATTCATCCTGATTGGAAGGTAAAACACAGTCGATGGGTAGATATACCTGAGTGCGCAGTTGCTTTGCTTTCCAAGGTTAGAGAGAAATCCGGGTCAGTAGTGAAACCAGAAAACTTAAGGAGAAGATTGGACTGGTTAAAGAAGCAGGCAGGTGTCGCCGATTGCTGGGCGCCTGACATCATGAGACATACATATGCCAGCATGCACTATGGATTAAACGGTGATAAGAATGGAATAGCAAACCAACTGGGACATGTTACTCAAGGGGTGCTGGATCACTACATCAATAATGGTAAAAGGATGAGGGAAAGATCCAGGAAGTTCTTTTCCTTCACCGCTCCCCTGCCCGATCAGATTGGCGAGACCGTAATTTAAGTTTTTATTTTGGACGATAAGCGATCCTTAAGCCAAACCCGCCGCTCAAAATTCTACTATCCTGACCTTTTATCCGGTTGGCCGAACGAAGATCACCAATTTGACACCAGAAAGACCCCCCTCTTCCTACTAAAAATCTGCCTAAAATTGACAACTCAGGATCTGAAATTGGACCTACACGGTAAGGACGATACAAATCACTAGTCCATTCACTTACATTTCCATGCATGTCATAAAATCCCCATGAATTCGGCTTGAATTGACCAATTTCTTTTACTTCCCCATCGGAAGTTGCGTAAAAATTAGCATCTTCCACAGATATTCCATTACCCCAAGAATATGATGTTGTAGAGCCAGCTCGGCAGGCATACTCCCATTGTGCCTCAGAAGGTAGGCTGTAGACCATGCCCTCTAGAAGTCTGCTATTATTAGCCTCGAACTCAGTTAACTTATTGCAAAACTCGAGGGCAGCACTCCAAATTATCCCTTGAACAGGATAATTTGCACCTTTTGGTTGGTAACCCATCTGCCCGGTAACCTTCTCATATTGTTCCTCTGTTACTTCGTATTTACCAAGGTAGAATCCATGTGTCAGATTGACTTGGTGAGGTACTTCATCCTCCTTCCTTGATTCCTCCGATTTTGGACTTCCCATCATAAATGTACCAGGCTTAACCCAAATCATTTCGAGAGAAAGTTCAGGAATCGTGAAGTTATCGCCGAACTTTTTATATGCAGCACTACTCGCAATTTGTCTCGGCTTTGCTAATTCCTCAATTCGCTTTCTCTCCTTTTTTTCGATAACTCGAATTTTCTCTTCAGCAATCTTCTCTTCAGCCAATCGTGCCTCTTCTGCTAAACGCTTTTGCTCTTTAATAATTGCCGACACTGAATCTGCTGTTGGATGCCCGCAATTTAAACAAATTTCGGACTTCTTAGACTTCTGGGCCTGGCATGCTTCACAAGAAATCAGAAGAGGAATTTCAAAGTCATCTGCGGCTAGTGGTAATAACCAACTGCCAGATAGTAAGACTAAAGCAGATATCCAAGCTTTTTGCATCTTAGCTGAATATACCAGGCTTTATAACTCCAGATATAACAAGCATTATGAAAAGAAATCCACCAGCCACAGTCCAGCGAATGGCTTTAAGAGTTTTATTTGCTTCAATAAGTTGGGTCTCTATTGCTTTCAGTCTTTTTTCATTATCCATCCCTTATCCGTAAGCTTAATGAATTTATCGGTCAATTAGAGAAAAGATATCCTATTGTCTCTATTGTCCTATTGGTCTATTGGCCTAATGGAATTGCAAAAATAAAAAATTTTTAGGTGTATAATCAAATGAACAAGTTCTTAGTAAAATGGAAAAATGAG
>JAQCDT010000187.1 GCA_027620575.1 Verrucomicrobiota bacterium | reverse complement strand
CCGTCTTCCCTCATCGGAAATAGACTCATTCTCTAAAATGTCTTCAATACTCTTCAAAGCTTACTGAGATATAGGGGCTAAGGTGAGAACTGTACACGTCACGTTTTGAAACTCAAACAAGTTTCTGGAATTGCTGACGGGACCAATTTCGCCACTAGAAAAGAAACCAATAACCGGTTTTTCCCATAGGTTGTAAATCCCATTAATCTCCCTTTCCAAAAGTGGGCCAAAAACTGCTAAACGTGCTCCGCAAGAAATCATAAAGGAGCATGCTGCATCAGGAATTTCTCGTTTAAGCTCTTTTAAACTGTTAATGGTATTATCCATGACTTCTAAGTCAGGTGCTGAACAAAATTTGAATACATCTCCTTCCTTTACCGCTCCCGCAAGAATGAGTGATTTATCTTCTTCATTCGAATGCATTATGGACCGAACAATGACTCTTCCATCCTCACGTGAAATTTTAAAAGGAAATTGCGCCAATAAATCAGTTATTTTCTCTGACTCCAGTGCTCCATTTGTGCGCATATTAAAGTATTTCTGAAACTCATCTAAAGCCGGTTTTCCATTAATTTCATACACTACATTTTTTATCGCTTTGGTAATGGTGTGTGGAGCTCCAATTTCTTTCCATCCGCTGTAAGAGGCTCCTTTGACATTCACTTTGTCTGTGTCAAAAATTATCGCCTGAATACCATTTTCAAAATTCCCATTGCTACCCAAAGTATAGGTGGCTATAAATTGAAAATCATCACTAGCTAGCGCCCCGTATATCGGTATTTTACCATTCGTGACCTTATTGATTCCGTTTACTATAGAGCTGCCATCGAAATTGACCCCACTTACTAAAAGCAGTATGGCTGGATTTTTAAAGAATGACAAGGCTTGGTTAGCCAATTCTTTCCCTTAGGCATATCCATCAAAACCGTCGTGCTCGTCGGTGTAGGATTCAAATGCCGATTCATCCATTTCAATCAACATGATACTCGCTTGCTTCTTGTGTATGGTTTTGTTGTGGGTTTCGCTGAGCGAGGTACATCCCGCTAATTCAATTTGGCGCTCCCGAAAAAAAGCAGGTAGCTTTGCAATATCAAAGTGCGAAGAGGCGAAAGCAATAGCTAAATTCGGATTGAAATCCTTAGCTAAATCATTAAACTGACTCTTTAAGTCATCTATACTCGTGCAAAGTAGATTATGTGCTTTCCTATAGTTTTGGTTTGTAGTTAGTTGGTTAGTGGTAAATAAATAATACCTTTTCAATCAAATTTGATATTAAATATTTTTTATAAATCGCTGCGATTGATCATTATATCATACAATCCACGAACACAAGTGCTAATATAAGTAGCAAGGAATGCTTCGATTCTGACAAAAAAATGAGCATATTCGTTGGGTAAATTGGATTATGACAAAAATTTGTGTAGGTATATTTGCAGGCGGTAAGTCGTCTGAACGCGAAGTTTCTTTGCAGAGTGCAAAAGTGGTTTTCGTCTCCTTGGATGCTTTAGTCTACGATAAATTTATCGTGGATATCTCGAGTTGGCCTTGGCAAGTAAAAAACGACAAGGGAATTATTGGTGAAATAGATATGAATAGTTGCGCTATCAAGTCAACCGGCCAGAAATTAGATTTCGCCTTTTTAGCTGTCCATGGCACACCGGCTGAAGATGGTAAATTGCAGGGTTATCTTGATTTGATGAGTATTCCATATTCAGCGTGTTCGGTTCTGGCTTCAGCTACTACATTTGATAAGGATACTACTAAATCATTGCTTCGGGACTTAAATGTTCCTATGGCTAAATCGCTCTTATTTACGCTCAAGAATCAAAGGAGCTTGGAAGATGTTAATCGAGAGCTTACATACCCGGTTTTTGTTAAACCGAATAAAAATGGCTCCAGTTATGGAGTAAGTAAGGTGAAATCTGCGAGTGAATTTGAAGAAGCTTTGGCTTTAGCTTACACCTACGATGATGAAGTACTGGTAGAGGAGTTTATCGATGGACGCGAACTGGCCTGCGGTATTATAGAAGATGCAGGTGAACTGATTTGTTTTCCAATAACTGAAATTTCCACGGAGAATGAATTCTTTGATTACGAAGCAAAATATTTAGGTAAGTCGAAAGAAGTCACTCCAGCTGCTTTAAGCGATGAGCAAGTTAAGCGCTGTCATGATTGGACTAAACAAATTTTTAGACATTTAAAGCTTTCTGGTGCTGTGCGCGTCGATTATTTCTTAAAAAATAACACTTTTTTCCTTTTAGAAGTGAACACTATTCCTGGCTTATCTGCTGCCAGTATTTTGCCACAGCAGGCTCAAGCTCATGGTTGGAGTTTACAGACCTTATTCGATAGGATTATACAAAACGCCTTGAAGAAAGCAAACAATTTAAGCACAGAATAGGCGTTTTACTTGGAATAAATATATTTTTGTACCATGACTCAATGGTTATCCTTCTTGATTAGTAAATCCTTTTGGAAAAATATAGCACTAATTGGAATAGCTAGTATTGTATTTGTACTTGGGCTTTTTAAATGGTTTAGTATATACACTTTACATGGTGAATCACTTACCTTAAATGATTTAAATGAATTGACACTGGAACAGGCTATAGAAGTGTTGGAGAGCAAAGAGTTGAACTATACGATTGTCGATTCATCTTCTTTTAATCCTAACTTTTTACCATTAGCCGTAATTCAGCAAAACCCGCTTCCTGATTCTAAAGTAAAAAAAGGTCGAACA
>JAQCDT010000186.1 GCA_027620575.1 Verrucomicrobiota bacterium | reverse complement strand
AATACTTCCTACATTAATTGATGAAACACGTGACATACTTTCCTCCTAAACGTATGTGAATTCTTAAATCTAAGCTTTATTGTAAAATAAAACTTAGTACAAAACCTGTATCTTGCCATTCAGATTTTCTGACCTGGTCCATAGTAGGCTTAGCTAAGGTTGCGAAAAAAGGTAGTCTGGCGCGTGTGAACCGCCCGCGAACCAAGCTAACCTTCGTGTCTACGATTGCAGTGATTAGAGACCCCGCCAGAATAGCCAGATCAGATGCCGTGCTGATGATGATGTACTTGATCGCTTTCAGCGCTAGTTAATGCTTACTTCAGCTTCTCTGGTGTGCTTGCAAAGCAGTAACTTTTATCCAGTTGCTGGTGTGTATGGAATACCTGCAACCATTGAAGCGGCTTCTGCAACTTGCGCTGTGCTGTACAGCTTAACAGTTTTCAAACTTTCAAATGCACCAGACTTCATTAGCTTCATGTATGCACTCATGTAAGTAACCTCAGATGGAGCCTCAACGATTGCAAACATGTGATAATCTTGACCCGTAACACCCCACATTCCATGGAGTTTGCCGCCGATGCTTTCACATAGAGCCTCCGCTGCGGCCATTCTATCCTGTTGCTGATCAATGATCGCCATCAGTGCGTCTTTTGTGTACTTCAATTGAACCATGTACATTAGTGACATTTCAATTCTCCCTGTAATGTTGCCAAGAAATTTTAGCGACGGAGAAAAGCCCAGATAGTACAGAAACTGTACCAAGGACCCTCAACATGATTGGACAAATCTTACCCGTTCGCTTAGTAGCATAGAACGACATTTGCCTTTAACGAGCATTCAACAAGTTTATCTGGCATTGCAAAACTTGCGTTAAAACCTACTAAAAGATTTTCGGTATAACCACGTGCTTTTGCAGACATTCCAGATACAAACATCTTCACATTTGCATCGTTTAGCGTCTTCAAATGAAGACTTGCATCGCCAGTACCTTCACCAACTACTTCACCTTCTCTACTATTTAGTGCATGAACACCATCTGCTGCGAAAAATACTTCAACGTTGTGACCTTTTTGAATTGCAGTAGCTGCAACTAGAAGCCCAAGTGTGAGTTTATTTTTAAGATCAGGCCCACTGTGAATATGAATTAGAAAGTTTGACATTGTTTATCCTTGAATTTGTCAAACCTAATTGACTGCAAATGTAGAAAAAAATAGTACAGAAACTGTACTCAGGAACTCCCTTATGATCGGGAAAATTTTATCCAGCGTGACTGGATTAGCTACAGCAGTAGCAATCACTCCGATCTACATAAACGCTATTGTGGTGAGTGGCTGGTAATGTGAGGCGGGGTGGGGATACTGAGGGTGGAAGGTGTGGAACATGTGGAAGCTTCTGGAGAGCGTAAAGATGTAACCGTTGAAATGGACGTAACTGTTCAGCCAGTCACTTTATAGAAAAAGGCTGCCCGGTTAGGGACAGCCAGTTCAACAGGGAGAGAATATGAAAAAAACATGTCTTCATACTTACTCAAACGACCGAACTGGAGAATTGTTGAGAAATTGTCATCGGCCGCCTAAAGAGACGTACTCACGCCGCTGACAGAACTTCATCTCAATACTGATGTGACGGCAAAACCCCATCCTTTGTGCCTGTTTACGTTTTCAGGTTTTGGGCTTACCTGTGAGGCTTTTTTTATGTTCAGCCTCTTATCCCATCCTAGGAAATTTTGGTTCTGACATGCCATGTTTCGCCTAGGGTGGGGTATAAACAAAAAAGTAGTAGCTTTTTATACACATGAAAACTCATCTTGCGTATAAATTCGTTACTAACCTGGCCACCAAAAAATTGTATTATTTTCGCCTAATTAAGATACTTAGTACGCAAATAAAAAATGAAATATATAGCAGCCCAGATCCGTTTAATAACAACCAAATAGCACGGTCTACGTCAAAATAATCTATAGAAGTCTCTCTAGATATAAACGCTTTCGCTTCGGTAGCAAATTGTTGTATAATTTCACTATTATGAAATATCCAAACATATAAAAAAAATGGAAATATAAAGATGATACTGAAGGTTATGAAAATCATTCCCATGTAAGTAAATACATACATAAATACGTAACCAATTATCACCTTCCAGCCTGGGATCACGTCGCTTTCACTATTAAAAAGTAGGGTCATATAATTGTTTACGTCCAGTGACATCATAATTGTCAACCAAATGGAGATGACTCCAAACAAAATAATAAAAATGTTAAAAAAGACATTTATTGGGCCTAACTCACGAACAATACCTAACACGCTAAACTCCCGAACAGCTTTAATGGATCTAATCCAAACCAGGTTTCTCCTTTTAATCATGTTATAGGTCTTCCTGTAAAATTATAAAGAATGTTTAGTTTCGAATTATTCCCTACCAGCTACACCTATTTTTTTATGGGTGCTTGCCTATGCTAAATAAGGTTAATTAGAGAAGGCCAGAATACCGAAGTGAACCACTCCGTAAAGCACAGCAGCGATGGCGGAAATTTGATGCTGTCCTGTGTAAAGGGATGCATTTAGATGGCGGTGTATTACGGGAATATGCCCTTAATATGAAACGCTTTAGCGATACGCCGTTTTATCAAAATGGAGTGCCCAATGTTGAACAGCGTTCTGGCACACCAAGCCATCTAGTCAGGATAAAGAAACCGAAGGTACAGCCAAAAACAAATCCAGTTAAGATGGACCTCTTGTTAA
>JAQCDT010000015.1 GCA_027620575.1 Verrucomicrobiota bacterium | reverse complement strand
ATCAAACCCTAGATAAAAATGTATTAAAAAAGGAATAGATAATCCTACAAAAATGTTTCCTAGCTGGTTTAATTTTTTTACATGATTTGCAAGAATCCAAAGAACAATAAATGCTTCAAAAAAATAAATTAAATAGATTTGCCCGATCCAAGGCACCGGTGAAATCAAATTCACGCTAATCATTGCCCAAATGAGAAATGGCACAAATGTAAACGGGCTGGCACTCAGTTCATAATCCCCCTCTCGCCTTTTGCTCTTATCCCTCAAATAGACATAAATTCCATGAAGCAAGATTAGGACCCCAAAAATAGGAACGATATAAGCATGTTTGCCTGGATCAGCACCCCCATTGAGCAAAAAAAGAAGCGACAGTGCAATCGACAAAGTGATCAAAATAGCTTTTTCGACTAAGCCAGTAAGTGATCGTACCTTCTTTGAAAGGAATACAAAAATCTGTTTAGGATTCGGTAACATCTTTTAATAAAATAGGATTGCCTGATAAATTTAGAAAATTAAGTTAAACAAACTACAAGATAAATAAACACCCAAAATACTTTTTCTTCTCTAATGAAAGTTTTTATTTTAACCACCGGATTTCTTACTTTTTTCTCTGTGCTTGGATTGAAACTCTATTTTGTATTTTCACCAACACCACCGGTCTCCTTAACTCAATCTATCTCAGATATTATTCCCAAAGAAATTGAAGGTTGGTCATACACGGATTATGATCTAGCCACTTCTGAAGAATCTAGTGATCGAATCGCATCCTTTCTCAATCTTGATGATTCTATTTATCGTGTTTACACAAAAGGAAATATTCGTGTTGGAGTTTATGTTGCCTATTGGACTCCTGGAAAAGTGTCCTATCGCTGGGCAGGAGCACACACGCCAGATACCTGTTGGGTGGTTAATGGTTGGACTCGCTTAGATCGAGAATACTCCATTCCCTTCCAAGTAAACCAAATCAAACTGAAAAATGCAGAATTTGGTATTTATAAAAAAGACCGAACTGTAGAAAATGTTTATTTTTGGCACTTGGTTGGTGGAGAACCCTTCGGATATGCCCAAAAAGAGGTTCCTAATATCTTTGGTTCATTAATTGATATCCAGAAATACGGACTGAATTTAAGGCAAGAACAATTCTTTATCAGACTTTCCAGTAACAAAAAATTGGAAGATTTAGAAGCCACAGAAGGGTTTGATACAATTATCAAAGGGTTAAGCCAATTACCTTTATCCACGACGGAAGTAGCTCTGTAGGCTCTAGGTCAGCTAAAAAATTGGCCGAGCAGGGTTTCCAAAAACAGAAGTTTCAGGAGCGACATCACGAATTACCACAGAACCCGCTCCTATGGTGCACGATGAGCCAATGGTTTTAGATGGGATAATTCTAGCCCCGCTTCCCATAAATACAGACTCACCCATTTCGACAAACCCCGTGATATCACACTGGGCACTCAGCGTAGACCAATCTCCTATTTTGGCATCATGCCCTAAAGTCGTAGATAAATTGATCATCACAAAATCACCCACTTCGACGTCGCACGTAATAACAACATTTGGACAAATAACCGATCCATTGCCAATCTTTGACCCTCTGCCCATTTTTGCTGAAGGATGAATTAAGCTTATAAAATTCCCTCCTTTTTCCATAATGGACTGACAAATTTCTTTTTTGACCGAGGGACTTCCTATTCCACAAATTAAACAATCATTGTCTCCAGCCTTATAATCCGATATTTTGCTGACGACAGTTGCCTCAATTGAAAACCCATCGAGTGCTTGCAAATTGTCATCCAAAAAACCTGCAAATGAATATTCTTCAACCATGTCGAAGGTCTCCATCATCCAGTCAAAAACTTCACGACCGAAGCCCCCTGCACCAACAATGTATATTTGTTTCATAATTTATACTTTTGATTGCACTAGTTCAAAAAGCGACCGAACCGTGTCACACAATTCAATGTCCGCTTTTTTAAGCAATACTCCATATTCCAAATCAATTGTATCAGTTAACGTTAATATGGCTAAAGAATCCCACTCTTTTAATTCCTTAAAAGCCGTAGCCTCAGTTACTGAACCAGCCTCTAGCCCATCTAAAGATTCTTCAAACTGCTCTATAAATATCTTAATTTCCATAAACTTTTTAATAAAACGATTCGTTTGAAAGACAAGCTGAGAATATACAGCTTACTTAAGCCTTAAGCTTTGTAGGCCCTCCATTCTAGGCAGCCCAGATGAGGGATATTTAATAAACAAGTCCCCCAAGACAAGCCCACACCAAATCCAGATAGAACGACTTGATGTGATGATTTACCTTCGCATTTTCCGCTTAATACATCTGCTAATTCATAAGCGAGTGCTCCAGGAATAGAAGCCGAACTGACATTGCCAAAAGCACCAAATGAGTCAACAGGGCAACGCTCAAGATCTACTCTCAAACGCTTACCAATGTTATGCACCATGTAACGATTCGCTTGATGCAATACAAAGTAATCCACTGCATCTTTTGATGCCCCTGCATCGCTAAGCAAAGCTTCAATCTCTCGGGGAACTACTTCGATCGAGAAATTAAAAACTTCCGAGCCATCCATAAATAAATTTTCTTTTGTGCGAATATTCCCATCAGCGTCAGAAGTTTCTACCGCTGTCTCTTCGGAAAAAGGTAAGCGAGCACCGCCAGCAGGAACGATTAAGGAATCAGCACCACGACCATCCGTCCCCAAACGGAACCAAGAAGCACCTGCTTCTGATCGCTTTTCGACCATTGTTGCGCTTCCAGCATCTCCAAATAAAGATGCAGTCGCACGATCTTTAGGATGTACTAAACGACTGAGCGTATCACCCGCTAAAACTAAAACTCTTTGCGATGACCCATTTGCAATAATTGAATACGCCAACCATAATGCGTAAACAAAACCCGAACACCCTAAGCCTATATCTAATGCAGCACATTCTGTACTACATGCCAAGCGGCCGTGCAAAAGTGCCGCATTACTCGGTTGCGAATGATCTGGCGTTTGGGTTACATATATAATCCCATCCAAGTCGCTTGATTGTATATTTAATTGCTCTAGAAGCACTTGTGCCGCTTGCTCACACAAATCTAGATTAGTGAGTTCATTGGATGCGATCCGCCTTTCATTTAAGCCAAGTGTCTTTTTTAGACGCTCGATTTGGCGAATATTTCCTCCAAATAAATCCACATCTTCTTCAATGGATCGCACTTTGGGTGGCACAACTGTAACCGAACCACTCAAACTAATATCCATGAATTGATTTACAGGCATGTCTCTAAGTTGACAGTTCTCATATTAAAGTAAATATTGTTTTATTTTAAAAAACATACTTTAATTTAAATCACTAAAAAACAAACAAAGTCATTGCACCTAAACAAAAAATTTTAAAGATACTATATTTTTAAACAACGAAAGGACTATTTTGGATCTTAAAACAATAAAACAAGTAATCGATTTAATGAAACGTTCTGAGCTCTCTGAGTTCGAATTTGAAGAAGAAGGGTTTAAGCTTCGTCTTAGCAGAGAATCAAATAACCCATCCACTCCAATCATTCAAAGCGTTGCACCTGCCAGCCCTGTAGCGGCCGCTCCTGCACCCGCAGAAAGTGCGCCTGCACCTGTAGCCGAAAAAGGGAAAGCTGAAGACCCTAATGTTGGAATCATTAAATCACCTATGGTAGGTACTTTTTATCGTGCCCCTTCTCCAGATAGCGAAAACTTTACTGATGTGGGCAAGAAAGTCGATGTTGATTCAATTGTCTGTATTGTAGAAGCAATGAAAGTGATGAATGAAATTCATGCTGAAGTTAAAGGTACAATTACAGAAATCTTAGTAGAAGATGGAGATGCCATAGAGTTTGGTCAGCCATTATTTAAATACAAAAAAGCGTAATCGCATTCGATGATAAAAAAAGTTCTTATCGCAAATCGAGGAGAAATTGCACTCCGTATTGCTCGAGCCTGTAATGAATTAGGGATTAAGACCCTTGCCGTTTATTCAGAAGCTGATGAACAATCTTTGCACGTTCAATTAGCAGATGAGGCAATTTGCATTGGTCCAGCTGTCAGTGGACAAAGCTATTTAAAAGCCGATCGTATCATAGCCGCAGCGGAGATCGCCAACGTGGATGCAATCCACCCGGGTTATGGATTTTTAGCGGAAAATGCAGACTTCGCAGAACAATGCTCCGATTGTAAAATTAAATTTATAGGCCCATCAGCCGATGCCATTGTCAACTTTGGAGATAAGGCTAAAGCTAGAGAAATGGCCACAAAAGCAAAGGTCCCGGTCATTCCAGGGAGTGAAGGAATTGTGGATAATGAAAAGAAAGCTCTGGCTGTAGCTAAAAAAATTGGATTTCCTGTCATTATTAAAGCGGTAGCGGGTGGTGGCGGTAAAGGAATGCGGGTCGCTAACAACGGAGTCGCTTTTTCTAAAGAATACAACAGTGCCCGAAACGAAGCGGAAAAGGCTTTTGGTAATGGAGATGTCTATATCGAGAAATATCTAGAAGCGCCAAGACATATTGAAATCCAAGTCCTAGGCGATCAATATGGAAATATTATTCACTTGGGAGAACGTGATTGCTCGGTCCAACGCCGTCACCAAAAGTTAATTGAAGAAGCACCTTCGCCTTTCATTTCAGAGGATACACGCAAAAAGATGGGGCGTGATGCGGTGAAATTGGCTAAGTCTGTCAATTATGAAGGCGCTGGTACCGTTGAATTTTTGGTCGATGATGAACAAAACTATTACTTCATCGAAATGAACACCCGTATTCAAGTAGAACACGGAGTCACTGAAGAAGTTACAGGAATTGATTTAGTCAAAGAGCAATTACTTATAGCGAGTGGTGAAAAATTAAGCTACGAACAAAAAGACATTAAATTCATACGCCACGCAATCGAATGTCGAGTGTGTGCCGAAGATCCTGCACGAAATTTTGCACCCTGCCCGGGCGAAATTAGTGTTTACTATTCTCCTGGTGGACATGGGGTTCGAATTGATTCTCACGTATATGGCGGTTATACGATACCTCCCCATTACGATAGTATGATATCCAAAGTGATCACCTACGGACGAAATCGAGAGTTGGCCCTAGATCGCATGGACCGCGCTCTTAAAGAATATATTATCCGAGGAATTGCTTCGAATATATCATTTTCACGTGCGATTATTAAAGACCCAACATTTCGTGAGGGAAAAGCCACAACTAAATATATCGAAGAATTTTTAAAACGAGCGCCTAAGAATCTTTACAGCTAGGATTTAATGGTTTAGATTCCTTACTATGAACAACGAAAATTCAGAAACAAATGTCCCTCTCGTTTCCGAAGAAACAAATACCTTAGGCGATATCCAAATTAATTTCAACGTGGTCGCTAATATCGTTCGAATTGCCGCCCTTGAAGTACCTGGAGTTGCAACTGTAGGTGGCGGATTAGTTGACGGTATTGCTGATATGTTTCCTCAGAAAAAATTTGATCGCGGTGTTCGCGTCAAAGCAGATGAAGTTGGCGACTATATCATTGATATAAAAGTCATCCTTAAATTTGGGGTTGAGCTCGCTCATGTTGCAGAGCAAGCCCAGCACAGAATAATAGAGCAAGTAGAAAAAATGACGAGTCGCTCCGTTTCTCGGGTCAATGTCATTGTTGATGGTGTCAAAACCACAGAACAAACTCCAAATGATGATTGGGACGATCAAACGCATACTGATTAATCTGTATCTTTTTGATTTATCTAGGCTGATTCCCCATCAACTACTAGCATTTAAATGCACTTAAAGTCATGGCTCTCATCGACACGCTTCTCAATCTATTAAACAATTTAGGGATCACGAATCCATACCTAGCTTATTTAATCCTAGGAATCTGTCTATTTGTTGTCCTATTGATTGTTTTAAATTGGATCACTTCTTTGTTCAAAAGCCCTCGCCTCATTGCTTATAAAACAGAAAAAGGAATGGTACAAGTTAACTGCGGTGCTATTTCCGATTTGGTCCATTCTATCTGCAAAAAAGATAGCCATATTTCCCAGTTAAAAACCAAAATCATCTCTAAGCGCAAAAAGCTCAATATTCAAATTCGTTTACGCATTGAGAGCGGAAGTCATCTAAAAAGCATTGAAGAGTCTCTACAAAATGAAATCAGGGACGCACTTCAGGATAGCTTAGGAATCGAAAATATTGGGTTTATCGATATTATAGCGACAGGAATCAAGGATTCTAAAAAAATTCAGCCCAGCCCCGAAAGCTTTGATTGAATCCTATCTAAAAGGATAGCGTAGAAAAATGAAACGACTCGTCGGGCTATTAGCAATTCTAGGTTTATTCCTTACCGCTTGTTCCGATACTTTTATTTATCAAAAAAGCCTTGTTGAATTTTCCGAACGTTTCGCACAAGCCAATGCCGATGAAAATCTGGATGCGATGCTTGAGCTGTATGACACAGACAACTTACAAGAAAGAGACTTAGCTATTCTTAAAACAGCCCTGAGTTTTGAGATTGGGCTTCCCATACTTTCCATAAGTTTTGAAGGTCTTTCTGGGGCTCCAGAAGAATCGATTGACTATGAGCATGACGGCATTTCGTATCAAGCAAGCTTGACTCCAAAATTAAGAATGCTTGTCGTTTACGAGATTGAAGGCCGCCTGAGTTCAAAATTCAGCATTGGGCGAAATTCTAATAAAGAATGGAAAATCATCACCGCCATTCCGCACAATAAAAAATAAAAACTGAGCGGTTCACCCAGTTGACAAAATAAAAATATTTCGCACACTAACGAAATATGAAAATTATTGCATACTTAAAACCAACTTGCGGATGGAGCATGGGCGTTCGTGCCATTATGAAAAAGTACAATTTAAGCTATGAAGATAGGGATATCATCAATCAGCCAGAGCAATATGCAGAAATGGTAGAAAAATCAGGACAAGCTCTTTCACCATGTGTTGAAGTCGATGGGGTAATGCTTGCCGATGTCAGCGGTGAAGAAGTAGAAAATTATCTTCTCAGTAATGAACTTGTTAAAACAAATAATGAAATCCCAGATGCCCCGATAGATGCACCGTGTACAGACGAAGAACATGAAGCGATGCGAACCAAAACCATCCGATTTTTTTAATTTAGACTCACATAGATCCCTTTAAACCGAGTCTTTACTCGGTTTTTTTAACCTATTTTTCAATTTATCTCTCATTTTCTCATAGACATTCATTTTCTTTGAATTAAATTTCAAACTCTTTTGATTCTTCAATATTTTTGTATATATAAGACTCTTTAGGAAACTCACACGCACTTTTAGATTAAAATCGATGCCAAAGAAATACAGCAGACCAAAAAAACAAGGGCTTTATGACCCTCAATTTGAACACGAAAATTGTGGAATAGGCCTCATTGTTGATATGAAAGGACGCAAGTCCCATAGCATTATTCAAGACGCACTCGCCATATGTGTGAATCTTGATCACCGTGGAGGATGTGGCTGTGATCCAATTACAGGGGATGGTGCTGGACTATTTATACAATTACCGCACACCTTTTTCAAAAAAGTATGTCCAAGCGAATGCGGCTTCGAGGTTCCTGAAGAAGGTGATTACGGTGTAGGTTTTGTTTATCTTTCTCAAGATGATGCAACTCGCTCAAAAGAAGAAGAGACTGTAAATTCGATCATTCAAGAAGAAGGCATGAAGCTATTAGGTTGGCGTGATGTCCCTGTTCGAAGCGAAATCCTAGGAAAAGCTTCCTCTGAATGCGAGCCAGTTATGCGTCAATTTTTCGTTGAACGCAATGAATCCGTTGAACGTGGACTGGCTTTTGAAAGAAAGCTCTATATTATACGTCGATTGAGCACTTATAGACTACGTTATGCTGAAAATGCGGATGATTCAGACTTCTATATCAGTTCTTTATCAAGCAGAACTATGACCTACAAAGGTATGCTCACTACAGGACAACTAGAGCATTATTTCCCTGATTTAACAGATGAGGCTATGGAATCTGCCCTTGCACTCACTCACTCTAGATTTTCTACCAATACATTTCCAAGTTGGCCACGAGCTCAACCCTTCCGCTACCTTTGCCATAACGGAGAAATTAACACGGTAAGAGGTAACGAAAATTGGCTCTATGCGCGTCAAATGCAATTAGCAGGTGATGTCTTTGGTGAAGACTTAAAGAAAATTTTACCGATTATTCGTGAAGACGGATCAGATTCCCAGAAATTTGATAACTGCTTAGAATTTTTAGTGTTATCTGGACGTAGTCTTGCACAGGCAATGATGATGATGGTGCCTGAGCCATGGGAACGTCACAAAAATATGCCTGATTACAAGCGAGACTTCTATGAATACCACGCATGCTTAATGGAGCCATGGGATGGTCCTGCATCTATGGCAATCTCTGACGGGATTCAAGTCGGTGCGACTTTAGACCGAAATGGATTGAGACCATCTCGATACTATGTGACTTCTGATGATAAAGTTATTTTAGCCTCTGAAGTAGGTGTTCTCGGAAATATTGACCCTAAGACAGTCGTTAAAAAAGGTCGACTAGAGCCAGGCAGAATGTTCCTCATCGATATGGATCAAGGACGAATTATCAATGATTCAGAATTGAAAGAAGCGATTGCTAAAGAAGAACCTTATGGCGAATGGCTCAAAGACAATCGCATCAATCTCAGCGATCTTCCTTTAGCTGTCTCAGAGCATGAGGACAACTATGAAAATATTGAAGACAGGCAAAAAGCTTTTGGATTCACTTTCGAGGATATTCGTTTTTTAGTTTCTCCAAGTGCGAAAACAGGGAAACAGCCGCTCGGATCTATGGGTAACGATGCCCCTCTTGCGGTTCTTTCTGATCAGCCGCAATTAATTTATAATTATTTCAAACAGCTCTTCGCTCAAGTGACCAATCCCCCGATTGATCCAATTCGTGAAGAATTAGTCACTGCAAGTATTTCATTCTTGGGATCCGAGGGCGATTTGACTAACCCCAAGGCAAGCTCTTGCCGAATGATTAAGCTAGAATCTCCATTAATCGATGATGCCCAACTAGCACAAGTCAAGGCAGTTAAAGAAAGCGGCTTCCAAGTCAGCACACTTCCTATCACGTTTTCTGTGTCTGATTCCAATGCAATCGATGAAGCGTCACTTAAGAATGCACTCAATGATTTATTTGCATCTGCTGATAAGGCGATTGAAAATGGTGACAACTTACTCGTGCTATCTGATCGAGATGTCTCAGAAAACAAAGCGCCAATTCCAACATTACTTGCGGTATCTGGATTGCATCACCATCTGATTCGTCAAGGAACTCGTACCAAAGTCTCTTTGATCGTTGAATCTGCAGAGCCAAGAGAGGTGCACCACTTTGCCTTACTGATTGGCTACGGAGCCGATGTCATCAACCCTTATCTTGCACTTGAATCCGTTCGCCATGCTATCGCCAAAGGTGACCTAGAAATGGATGCCGATACTGCTTGCTACAATTTCCTTAAAGCAAATCTCAATGGTGTTATTAAAACCATGTCTAAGATGGGGATCTCAACCATTGCTTCGTACCGAGGTGCACAAATCTTTGAAGCGATTGGTCTTAATCAAAATTTAATTGATACCTATTTTACCAAGACAGCTTCACGAGTTGAAGGGATAGGACTCGATGGTATTTCCAAAGATATCAAAACACGTCACTTAAAAGCTTATGCGAAAAGAGACGATAAACGAAATGAAGCACTGGATCCGGGCGGAATTTATCAATGGCGTTCAGGTGGAGAGAAGCATTTGCTCAACCCAGTAACCATCCATAAATTACAGAAAGCAACCCGCTTAGGTGACTATGCAATCTTTAAAGAATATTCTGAAGTCATTAACAACCAATCTAAAGAGCTCTACACGCTTCGAGGATTGATGGACTTTAAATTTGACGAGTCTAAGTCCATTCCAATTGAAGAAGTCGAGCCTGCTGAAGCGATTGTAAAACGCTTTAAAACAGGAGCGATGTCTTATGGCTCAATCTCTAAAGAAGCTCATGAAACATTGGCCATTGCCATGAATCGTATTGGTGGAAAATCCAATACCGGTGAAGGTGGTGAAGAAATTGAGCGTTTCACTCCAGATGAAAATGGAGACAGTCGCCGTTCTGCGATCAAGCAAGTGGCTTCAGGTCGATTCGGTGTGACGAGTTTTTACCTAGCCAATTCTGACGAAATCCAAATTAAAATCGTTCAAGGAGCGAAACCAGGTGAAGGCGGTGAATTGCCAGGGCATAAAGTGCTTCCTCAAATTGCAAAAACACGAGGTACCACTCCAGGTGTTGGGCTAATTTCTCCTCCTCCGCATCACGATATCTATTCCATTGAAGATTTGGCTGAGCTGATTCACGACCTTAAGAATTCGAACCATCATGCACGTATCAATGTTAAACTAGTGTCTGAAGTGGGCGTAGGTACGATTGCAGCTGGTGTTGCCAAGGCAAAGGCAGATGTTATTTTAGTATCGGGTTATGATGGCGGTACTGGAGCCTCTCCCCGTTCTTCTATTCAACATGCTGGTGCCCCTTGGGAACTAGGCGTAGCGGAAACCAACCAAACATTACTATTAAATGACCTTCGCTCTCGTGTGGTGGTTGAAACAGATGGTCAACTGAAAACGGGTCGTGATGTCGCTATCGCTTGTCTATTAGGTGCCGAAGAATTTGGATTCGCAACTGCACCACTCGTCACTTTGGGATGTTTGATGATGCGTGTGTGTCACTTGAATACGTGTCCTGTTGGGGTTGCTACTCAAAATCCTGAATTGAGAAAGAAATTCACTGGTGGAGCCGATGCGGTAGTTCACTTTATGAATTACGTCGCTGAAGAAGTGCGCGAAATCATGGCAAAGCTCGGATATCGTACAATCAACGAAATGGTTGGAAATGTCGACAAACTTGAGCTTCGCAATGCAATTGACCATTGGAAAGCTAAAGGTCTCGATTACAGTAAAATTCTTTATCGTCCAGACGTAGGCCCAGAGGTCGGCACGTATTGCCAAATGAAACAAGATCACCTTCTCGACAAATGTCTCGATGTGACCAAAATTTTGGACTTGGCTAAACCAGCACTTGAAGACGGAACACCTGTTGAAATCAACTTGCCTGTGATCAATACCGATCGTGTGGTCGGCACAATGACTGGTGCGGAAGTGAGTCGCAAGTATGGCCTAGACGCATTGCCAGAGGATACGATTAAAATCAATCTCACTGGATCAGCCGGTCAAAGCTTGGGCGCTTTCTGCCCTAAAGGCATGACCTTTACAGTGATTGGGGATACCAACGATTATTTAGGTAAAGGTCTATCAGGTGGAAAAATTATTGTTCGTCCTGATGATGCATCCCCTTTTGTTGCTCACGAGAATATCATCACGGGTAACGTTTGTTTTTATGGAGCCACTAGCGGTGAAGCCTTTATTGCTGGCATGGCAGGTGAACGTTTCTGTGTGAGAAATTCTGGGGTGAAAGCGGTCATTGAAGGTATTGGTGACCACGGACTAGAATATATGACAGGTGGACTTGTTATTAATCTTGGGACAACTGGCAGAAATGTGGCTGCAGGTATGTCTGGAGGTGTTGCTTATTTCTATGATGAAAAAGATGAACTCGTTCGTCATTCACTCAACCCAGCAATGGTCAATGTTTATCAGTTAATCGAATGCGGAGACGAAGAAATTAATTCCGTCAAAGAGCGAATTGAAAAGCATGTTTCCTTAACCGGTTCAAAACGCGGACAGTCTATCTTGGATAATTGGGAAGCGACTTCAGCTAAATTTATTAAGATAATGCCTCAAGATTATGAGCGAGTCTTAGAAGCTCAAGAGCGCGCTAAAGAACGAGGGCTTGAAGGAGATGAAGCGATTCTTGCAGCATTTGAAGAAAACGTAAAAGCAGGTCACTAATTTTTTAAAGGAGATAATATTATGGGAAAACCAACAGGATTTTTAGAAGTCAATCGTAAGACCATTCCGAATCGCACACCGAAAGAGCGACTCAAAGATTGGAACGAGATTCATAAGCATTTTGAAATCGAAAAGATTCAAGAACAAGGCTCTCGTTGCATGGACTGCGGAACACCCTATTGCCACACAGGCATGACCTTGAGCAATATGGCAAGTGGTTGCCCAATTAATAATTTAATTCCTGAATTTAATGACCTAGTTTATAAAGGTCGATGGGAAGAAGCGTATTTAAGACTCAGCAAGACAAATAATTTCCCTGAGTTTACAGGACGTGTCTGCCCCGCTCCTTGCGAAGGCTCTTGCGTATTGGGTATCATCGAACCCCCTGTCACGATTAAAAACATTGAATGTTCAATCATTGATAAGGCTTGGGAATCTGGGTGGGTGACTCCAAATGTTCCTCAAAATCGTACAGGAAAAAAGGTAGCCGTAGTTGGCTCAGGCCCTGCGGGACTCGCTGCTGCAGATCAGCTCAATAAAGCCGGTCACCTAGTAACCGTTTATGAACGTGCTGACCGTCCAGGTGGATTACTCATGTATGGCATCCCTAATATGAAGTTAGAAAAAGATACGGTGATGCGCCGTATCCACTTAATGGAAGCTGAAGGGATTACCTTTAAATGTAGCGTAGAGATTGGAAAAGATATCTCATCCAAAGAGCTTCTTAATGATTTTGATTCTGTCATTCTATGTTGCGGTGCAACAAAACCAAGAGATCTACCGATCGAAGGTAGAGAACTAAAAAATATTCGTTATGCTATGGAATTCTTAGGCCCGAATACTAAAGAGATTTGGGACATAAAAGAAGGTAAAGCCGAACAATTTTCAGAATTAGCTAAAGGCAAACATGTTGTTATCATAGGTGGCGGTGACACTGGAACCGATTGCGTAGGCACTTCACTTCGTCATGGCTGTGAGCATGTGACTCAATTGGAAATCATGCCTAAACCTCCTGAAGAAAGAGCGGCAAATAATCCTTGGCCCGAATGGCCAAAAGTCTATAAAATGGATTATGGCCAAGAAGAAGCAGCGGCAGTGCAAGGCGAAGACCCAAGACAATATCTTGTCAGTGCAAGTAAATTTGAAGGTGACGAAAACGGTAATGTGACTTCTGTTCATGTGCATAATATTGAATGGGTCAGTGGAAATGGCCGATTCATGCCCAAGAAAGTTGAAGGTAGCGAACGAGTGCTAAAAGCCGATCTAGTACTTCTAGCCATGGGCTTCCTTGGACCAGAAAATACGATTATTGAAGAGCTCGGTCTCGATCAAGACCCACGCTCAAATATCAAAGCGGAATACGGAAATTTTAAAACTTCAGTGGATAAAGTATTTGCTGCTGGAGACGTTCGCAGAGGGCAGTCCTTAATTGTATGGGCGATTAATGAAGGCCGGGCAGTTGCACGTGAGTGCGATCGCTTCCTAATGGGTGCGACCCAACTTCCTTGAGAAAAAACAATCAGTTTGATTTCCTAGGATTTCTGAGAAAATTGATTTCTTGAATTTCAAGAAAATCCCCACCCCCTTGCCTTAGCATAAGAAGACTGATTTTTGCTTTATTTGCCGCTTCGGGTGCAATCAAAGGAATTTCTAATTCAAGGTAGCCATTTGATTCTCCGTTTGGTAGTTGAATCATTCTTAGAGATTCAAATTTTTCGCCTGATTCGTCGATCCAATCTAATCGCAGTTGAGCCCGACAATCTGGACTGATTTTGGACTTAATTTTTGCTGTTAATATATAGCCTCTCTGCGGACCTAATAGCGCCAAGGTGTATAATTGAAACATATCTGCATTTAAAATACGAAGACCTTTAGCGTGATCTTCTTCGAGGGAAACTGGCTCAATTGCAAAGGCCTCGGCTGGACGAAAATCTATTTGCCAATACTTGGTTTCTGGAATCTTTGGACCAAGAAAATCTCGTTGCTTGGCATTTTCAAACGATACCTTTAGCAATGGATTTCCGATGCGAGTTTTGAATAAATGAGGTGTATTTATCCAATCGTGAGCAATCGATAATGGTTTATCGTACTCTTTGTTAAATGCATCGTCTGTACTTTCTCCTTTTCTAATTATAGGGATCAGACTAGATGCGATAGGATCGGTCTGCCCTAGCTTCAAAAAATAATTAAAATGTTTATGAAATGGATTGTTAATCAGTTCCTCAGCTCTGCTTAAATACTGCTCTCTTTTTAACTCTAAATTTCTTACTTTTTCAATGCCCCTTTTTGCTTCTTTATCGGCTACATAAGACAATAAATCGAGTCGGGCAAAGTGATAAGCATGATAGAGTTCCGTCAATTCAAATGCCTCCGAAACAATGACCAGTCTTTGGTAATAACGACTTGAAGGAGGCACTCTGCTTTTAGCGATTTCGATTTGCCAACGCATTTCCTCTAAGACCGATTTTGGAAATAACTCGATGCCTGATTCATCTAAATAAAACTTTATCCAATTCGCATCGCCTTCATTTTTACTTCTATGAGATTCAGCTTTCTCATAGAACGCTCTTATTGCTTCAGACGCATTGCCAAAAAATTCATCATAAAATTCATTCAATAAATCCTCTGCATCACGATCCACATTCCAAAGTAATTGAGTTGCCAGCCAACCTTTAGGTCCATCCAATCCCCACATTGAAGGTAATTGTGAAAAAAAGACATCCACTCGGTTTTTATGCAAATAAGGTACACTTTCACTTATCCATTGAGTGAATTGCCTAGGATAAGGATACGGTGCACCAAAGTAATAATCCCATGCACCTATTTTTTCTGCTTTAGTTTGCCCCCAACGCTCAATCAATGCTTTGTCTTCTTCACGATAGCGAAAGTCTTGCCATTGAGAGCGGTCCGATGTTAAAATGGGTAAAACCCTCGGATGTAAGGGGATGCTCGGAGATTGTTCCGTCCAATAATAGGCTAACATACCTAAATAACGATCCTCTCCCTGATCAGTCTTCCATAACCCAGCTTCATTGAAGACCTTGTGGGCGACTTGATTTGCAAACTGGAATGTCATGTCGGTATAGTTAGGTCGCTTTCTAAAATAGCTTATTGGTGAGACTGCCTCTTTTGTCGCTTCAGTTGTATCGTAGAGAATATTATCATTAGGCGATAAAGAAAAGCTTTTCGCTGATGGATTCTTTTTAAAATAATAAATTGCGGCGAGTGCTGTTAATTCTACGGCACCCTCATGAGTCAAATTAGGCTGAGGATCAAGAGTCGCATTACCTTTATGTTTTATATACCTATCCCCTAGATCAGCAAAAATATCGGGAACTATACTTTGAATTTCGGGCTTAAAAATCCAAGCTAAGTTATGGTTAAACGAATACCCTCCTACTAAACGATTTCTTAAACTATACTCAGTATCCGAACCATATAAATTTCGCATACTGAAACTCGGTTCAATTATCCTCTCAGCGATTCTCCACGTTTCAGAAATATTTCCAACCCATTCAAAACCAAGTGGCGTCGGCCAATACCATCGAGCCCCAAGCATATTATGTGCAAGATAATATAA
>JAQCDT010000185.1 GCA_027620575.1 Verrucomicrobiota bacterium | reverse complement strand
ACCTTGCTCGATATGGTATAAAGAAAATTACCATTTCAGTTTGTTATTTAGCGGATCAAATAAAGAACACCTTTGGGAACGGTTCCCGATTAGATTTAGATGTCAACTATGTCCAAGAAGTAGAGCCGTTAGGAACAATAGGAGCCCTTTCGTTATGCAATAATTTTTCCAGCGATACATTATTGATAATGAATTCAGACCTACTGACTAATTTTGATGTTGAGGACTTTTATCGTGAATTTGTTAACCAATCTGCTGCCATGGCTATGGCTACTATTCCCTACAAAGTGAAAATCCCATACGGAGTTCTCGAAATGCAAGATGATAAGATAATAAACTTTAAAGAGAAACCGAACTATGTCTATCAGTCTAACGCGGGAATCTATCTATTAAGAAAAGAATTCATTTCATTAATCCCAGTTGGAAAAATCTTTAATGCTACAGACATGATGGAATCTTTGGTCGCAGCAGGAGAGAAGGTTATTTCCTATCCTCTTCGTTCCTATTGGTTAGATATTGGGAGACATGAGGAGTTTGCTAAGGCGGAGGAGGATATTCTTCACATCCAATTTTGATGAGTGCTACTCTTTTTCTCATAACTGCTCGTGGAGGCTCGAAAGGACTTCCAGGTAAAAATATTAAACCACTAGACGGTAAACCTCTAATTCAATATACAATCGAAGCTGCTAGAGAGTTGGTCCCAGACAGAGACATTGTTATTAGTACTGATTCGCAAGAAATTATCTCCGTCGTTGAACAGACTGGATTGAAAGTGCCCTTTTTACGCCCTCCAAATCTAGCGACAGACACTGCTGGTCATCATGAAGTAATTATTCATGCAATTGAAGAAATGGAAAGCCTAGGTCAGTCATACGAACGAGTAGTTTTGCTTCAGCCAACGAGTCCTTTCAGGAAGGGCGATCATATTAAAGAAGCCCTAAAGCTTTTTGATAATTCTTGCAAAATGGTAGTATCAGTCAAACAGCCTGAGGATAGCCCCTTCTACAACCAATTTATGGAAAATGAGAATGGATTTTTGGTGCCCTGTCTAAAACGTGCTGGGAATCGTAGGCAGGATTGTCCGCCTATTTACACATATAACGGTTCTACCTATATCATGCGTGTAGCAGATATTAAAAAAGTGCACATGCATAACTTAAAGCCAATTAGAAAGCATCTAATGCCTGAAATAAATTCTATTCAGATTGATACCGTGATTGATTGGCTTGTTGCTGAAGCAATCATTGATTTAAAATTAAATTAATACTGTATTATCAACTCGCTAAAATTGGCCAAATACTAATCATAATAAAATGCTTCCAGTGCGTTTAATTCCTAGGCTTGATATAAAAGGACCCAATGTGGTTAAAGGCATACACCTCGAAGGACTTCGAGTTATTGGTAGGCCAGATAAAATGGCTCGCTACTATTACGAAGCAGGTGCTGACGAGCTCTTTTTCATGGACACAGTTGCTAGCTTATATGAAAGAAACAGTCTTGGTGAAATAATTTCAAAAACTGCCAGCGAAATTTTTATACCTTTAACAGTCGGTGGAGGTTTGCGTACATTACAAGATATGGCAATGGTCCTGAGAGCTGGAGCAGATAAAGTTTGTCTGAATACTGCTGCGATCAAGAACCCGCATATAATCAAAGAGTCTTCGCGTACTTTAGGTTCCTCAACAATAGTTGTGGCAATTGAAGCCATTCGTGAACCGAATGGAAATTATTTAGCATACACCGATAATGGGAGAGAGTATACTGGGGTTGATGTTTTTGAGTGGGCAAAAAAAGTAGAAGAACTTGGTGCTGGAGAAATAGTATTAACTTCAGTCGACAAAGAAGGAACTGGCGAAGGATTCGATTTAGAGTTGATTCAGCGAGTTTCTGAGAATGCCTCAATTCCTGTTATTGCTCACGGAGGTGCGGGAAGCCATCAACATATAATCGATGTAATAAAAATAGGTAAAGCTGATGCTGTGGCTACAGCATCTGTCTTACATTACGAATATGCCCGCAACAATTTGCTGGACTCTACAGATTCATCAGAAGGGAATACGGAATTCATTCGTAGTGGTCGCAGTTTTAAAAATTTCCAAACATCTACTATTGGTGATATAAAATCGGAAATGCTAGATGCTGATCTTGCAGTTAGGATATAATGTTTAGGGAAAGGTTTGGGATTTGAAGCGTGTCGTAATCATAGATTATAATCTAGGTAATTTGTATAGTGTTCATCATGCATGTAAGCACATAGGCTTAGATATTGAGATTTCTAGCGATCCCAAGAAAGTACTTTCTGCAAATGCTTTGATTTTACCCGGAGTAGGTGCTTTCGCCGAAGGTATGAAAAATATGGAAAAATTAGGGTTGGCCGAAGCTGTTTTAGAATCAGTGGAAAAAGAAAAGCCTTTATTTGGAGTATGCCTTGGATTACAAATGCTTTTTTCTGAAAGTGATGAATTCGATCAATGTAAGGGGCTTGGGATAATTAAGGGATCTGTATCACGATTATCCCCAGCGAAAAATAACGATAAAAAAATTAAAATACCAAATATCGGTTGGAATAAAATTTATGCTTTTGATAATGAATCCAATTTATGGGCTAATAGTCCTTTAGAACCATGTGGTCAAGGTGAATTCCAATATTTTGTTCATTCTTTTGTTGGGAACCCTATAGATAAGAAAAATATACTGAGTATTACTAATTATGGTGAGCAAGAATTCTGTTCTGCAATCAAAAAAGGAAATCATGTTGTAG
>JAQCDT010000184.1 GCA_027620575.1 Verrucomicrobiota bacterium | reverse complement strand
CAATCTCACCATGATTCTTTTTGAGAGAAGAAATAAAAGCAGAAGTCTCTTTAGAAAAGTGAGACTTACTCGCTACCACCGTATAATTTTTCTTTGGATAGGTGATGGGTAATTTTTCCAGTGATCCTTCTTTCTTTATGAATTCTTCTGCTGTCCCTATATTCGATATTTTATATGATCCCATTTCTTCACACGCAAAATAAAGCACTTTCTGTGCTGGGACATATATTACACCGATAATAGGTGCTCCGCATTCAATCAAGGCGATGTTCACGGTGAATTCTCCATTGCGTTTTATAAACTCTTTAGTTCCATCTATAGGATCCACAATCCATACTTGTTTCCATTGTTTTCGTTCTAAGTATGGAATTGTTCTTCCTTCCTCTGATAATATCGGTATGCTTGTTTGTTGAAGGATTTTGTATATGATCTCATGCGCAGCTTTATCAGCTTTTGTAACTGGAGAACGATCCTCTTTCTGCTCAATTTCAAAATTGCCAGCGGTGTATATGTCCATTATAGCTTGACCCGCCTCAAGACAAGCTAAAATTGCTGTATTTGCCTCTTGTGATATCTTTAAATTTTTTAACTGCATTGTCTTACGGTTATTTCCTTAGAAGTAATACTTATTCAAAAGCTGGCTTATTTAAATGGTCCGATAGGGCATTACGGATGATCACGACGGCTTTGTTCAATGGTATTTGAGAAGTATCTATTGTTAAAATATCTCCCTCTGGTTTTTCAAATACAGCACTAATTCCTGTGAAATTTTGTATCACACCGGCACGTGCTTTCTTGTATAGCCCTTTCACATCACGCTTTTCGCATTCAGATATCGGCGTGTTCACAAAAACTTCGAAAAAGTTTTCTTTACCCACAATAGCTTTAACCATTTCTCTATCGCTCCTCAAGGGGGAAATAAATGCTGCTATGGTAATTGTTCCGGCATCCACCATTAATTTCGCAATCTCGGCAACTCTCCGCTGATTTTCTGTTCTATCTTCTGAAGAAAATCCCAAATTTTGGTTGATCCCAAATCGCAAATTATCTCCGTCTAGTACATAAGTTCTTTTTCCTTCATCAAATAAAGCCTGTTCTAATGCGTTAGCAATTGTTGACTTGCCGGAGCCCGATAAACCAAATAGCCAAATTACAAATGAATTATGGCCACTTTGTTTTCTTCGTTGTTCAACAGTTACTTTATATGTCTGTTTAACCACATTTCCCATTCGCCATTTGTATTAATTGATCATGCCTGCGGCAACCGTTTCATTCGTATTTGGATCGATTAAAATAAAGGCGCCTGTGTTTCTGTTTTCGGCATAAGAGTCGAGCATAATTGGACCTGCTGTTTTAATAGTCACGCGAACAATATCGTTCATCTCAATACGCTCATCGGATTCTTCTCTCTTCAAAGAGTTAATATCTAATTTATACGTGATTTCCTTTATCATTGCAGTCTCTTCGCGCAAAGAATGACGTAACACTAATTTTGTTCTCGGTTGAAATGCTTCGTTCCCAAGCCAACAGAGCATGGCACTAAACTCTTGTGTTTTTTGAGGTTGGTTGTTTAGTTTTACAATCATGTCTCCACGACTAATATCTATTGCATCTGTCATAGAAATTGCAATAGACATGGGAGCAAACGCTTCCGCTAACTCTCCATGAAGGGTATTGATGGAGGCCACTGTCGAGACAAACCCGGAAGGAAGTACCATTACTTCATCTCCCTTACGAATAATTCCGGAACTTATTCTGCCAGCATATCCCCTGTAATCTAAATGTTCTTTTGATTGCGGACGTATGATAGTTTGTACCGGAAAGCGAAAGTTTTTTTTATTAATATCACTTCCGATATGTAAATTTTCTAACATATTCAATAATGGGGCTCCTTGATACCAGTTCATATTTTCTGATCTGTGTACCACGTTATCTCCATTCAAAGCAGATATCGGTACAAACCGAACATCTTTTATCATCATCTTCGAAGCAATAGACTCATATTGATGAACAATAGCATCAAAAACCTCTTCTTGAAACTCCACCAAATCCATTTTATTAACACACACTATTATATGCGGTATTTGCAGGAGCGATGCAATATATGAGTGTCGCTTGGTTTGTTCAATGACCCCATGTCGGGCGTCAATTAATAGAATAGCGGCATTCGCTGTCGATGCACCGGTAACCATATTTCTAGTATATTGAATATGGCCTGGTGTATCAGCAATAATGAATTTTCGTTTTGGCGTAGTAAAGTATCTGTATGCAACATCAATTGTTATTCCTTGTTCGCGCTCATCCCTCAGTCCGTCAGTAAAAAGGGCTAAATCAAGGTTTTCAAGTCCTTTTTTTTGACTTGTTTGTTGAATTGAAGAAAGTTGATCTTCAAATATGGATTTTGAATCATAAAGTAGGCGCCCGATTAGTGTGCTCTTTCCATCGTCAACCGATCCGGCGGTTGTAAACCTTAATAGCTGATTGTGGTTTGTTTTCATTTTATTTTAATTGATATCACGTGCCTAAAAATAGCCTAGTTTTTTTCGGTCCTCCATCGCATTTTCTGATCGTTTATCATCAGATCGATTTCCTCGTTCTGTTATTCTAAGTGTGGAAACTTCCCGGACAATCTTTTCTAACGAGTCCGCCTCTGACTCGATTCCGCCTGTAATGGTAATATCACCGAGGGTCCTGAATCGAATTTTTTTGGTAAAGACCTTGTCTTCTTTTTCCTTTATTAAAAATTCAGAATCTGGTATCCATGATTC
>JAQCDT010000183.1 GCA_027620575.1 Verrucomicrobiota bacterium | reverse complement strand
AATCGAAGTGATACGATTTTATTATGTATCATTTACAATAGGCTTTACCTTTTCAAAAAATTTGCCTGCAGCTTGGCTTGTTTTTTCTGTGCAACTGATGACGCTTAGAAGATCACTCTCAATCAAGAAGACCGCATTTTGTTTATATTTATCGGCTAGTTCTTGAATTTGATTATGGGTTAAATCGTTGACAGCAAAAGAGGGTTCCGGATCGTGGCCGCCATCATCAGATGTACATATTATAGGCTCTAACCAAGATGATAAAGCTTCCAAATCTTTTTTTAACGCTAGATTATTACGTTCATCATTAGAGCGATCGCCAGAAGAATAGGGGTTGCAGGCGGTAATTATCCAAAAACTATTGGGCCATTCCTTTAGTAATGATAATTTTGATTTGGGTAGAAAAAAACGGGTGCTGAGATATTCAGGTAAAATCACAATGTTTAACTTTAGTTTTAAATAACAGTTTCTAATGGAAATACTTTAACTTGTGTTTGTTTGCAGGCAAGAATGCTTTGTGGATGGGTATTCGGAACAGGAAGACCGTTGCTTGCAAATAAATCAGTCGAATACTCAAGCAGTCTAGGGCGGTTTAATTGATAGGGCTTATGGCTTAAAGTTCCGGTAAATAAGGTATCTTTTTTCTGATTATAAGAGAAAAGACGATAACGTTCCGTAAGAAAACATTCGAGAGAATCGGGTTTATGTGATGGCATGAATGTACTTTCTGAATGTTGCCAAGAAAAAGTTTGTTCAGGTAGCTTTGAATTGGGAAAAGTGAATCTGCAGGTGTTGCTTTGAGAAGAAGTTGCCAAAAATTCAGTTTGTGCAAAACGATAGTTTAAATGAAAGAAATTTTGAGCGATCCAATTGCCAAAAGGGTTTTGTGTGTCCAATGAAAAAAACCAAACGCCCTTACGATTGTATCGATCTTTTACATAGGTACGGAGATTAATTTCCGTGAAATTTGAAATAACGGGAAGCGAAAAGGCAAATGAAGGTCGCAGTCTTCGCATCTGAAATGGGATGATTCCCACCCATGCACAGTTTGAAAAAGTATCAATCTCTAACTGACTTGGAATGAATTTTCGAATACTATCTATAGGAATAGACCAATGCAAAAATAACAGGTTGTGCCATTCTTGTTTCATGATGCATATTTTCTTAGACATAACGATTGTTAATATAATCAGAAATATTTTAAGACAAATGATTTGACCTGATTATAGAATCGTAGAGGATAGATTATCTTTTTTAAGGGGCATTAGCTCAGTTGGTAGAGCGCTTGCATGGCATGCAAGAGGTCAGCGGTTCGACCCCGCTATGCTCCACAATTTGCCTATCACTTTGTTAAAAGGCAAGGGACTAGCTTATTATAGAGTTTCTTTATCCAATCTTTAATTAGACATAATATTTATTGTGCGAAAAAATGGATAGTATAAAAATTAAGCTAAGAAGCTGATTTTCATGCATTTAAGGCTATTTAGACAATCCCCAGCGTTTGGTGAATGGATAATAAATAAAGCATGCTCTACCGATGACTGCTTCTTTATTCACTGCACCAAAATAACGACTGTCATGGCTATTATATGAATTGTCGCCTAAAGCGAAATAATGACCTTCTGATATAGTGAAACGCTTTCCTTCTCCAAGAACCCCATCTGCCTTATAGCCATTATATTCTTTTTCTTTATGTTCATTAGCCACAAAAGCGGATACTTCGTTTCTTGGCTGACCGTCTAAATATAATTTTCCATTCTCTATAGAGATATTTTCGCCACCAATACCACCAATTCTTTTAATAAAATATTTATCGCCTAAACTTTGTTTCAGTTGTTTATCTAATTTCATTTCGCTGGTTTTGAATACAAACGGATCGCCTGCTTTAGGTTTTTTAAAGTGATATGAAACTCGATCCACAAACAATGCATCACCCAATGTGATATCAAATGAAATCAATGCGTCGCCTTTTTTTGCAATGATTCCAGTTTTGATTTTGTGTCGGGTATCGTTGAATATATTTATGCGATTATTGGTATGATATGCTTCTATTAACTCTTTATAAGATGCAAATTCAGGGAAATAGGTTTTTAAAATTACGTTATCTAATGAGTAATCAAAAGGTACTGTTATCTTCACAGGTTTGTTTCCTACATAAAGCTCATATTCTCTTAAGGTTGCTGGTAGTAAGCCGAACCATTTTTTTCCTTTCACATACTGAAAGCTGACAAATCCTAGAGTTCGTAAGTTTCTATCTTTGGAAAATTGAGCTTGAGAAAATAAGGGTATTGAGACTCTTCCTTCTGTTGTTGCTTCTAGGTAATAATTATTTGATCCAAGGAGTATCTTATTCAATACTTTATCTCTTGCACTGGGCGGTTCCGCATCGAGTGTATAGATGATCTCATTCATTCCACTGTAGGTTGGATACATGGAATTGGTGGGAATGATAAAAGGTTGAAAAAAGAATGTTCGTATTCCTATGACGATTACGAGTGCAACTAGCCCAACTTCAACATTATCAATCCAGAAAGTTTTTGGATAAATCTTCCCTCCAATTTTTAGAAGAAACTGATCTATGAGCTCAATTTCCTTTTGAACCTTTAAATCCTCTTTAATACTTTTAAAGTTTTTTATCAGTTGCCTTAAACGTTCACGATTTTCATCGAGCTTAGCGACATCTTTGTCCGATAAAACATCCTTCCTGTAGCGATAAATGCGATTAGCATTGATTAAAAGTGATCCGAGTTCTTTTTTTGAAATTTTCATTTTATATCGATAAG
>JAQCDT010000182.1 GCA_027620575.1 Verrucomicrobiota bacterium | reverse complement strand
AGGGTTGTGCCTTATTAAGAATCCAAGCAGGTTGATGGTTTTGGGATACTTGTTTTTCTGCTTTGCTGAGCAATATGCTTTTAGTTGTTTGAACTATATAATCTTCAGAGATTTGAAAAAGGATTCTTGAAGGCATCACTGGATTGAATTCGCCATCCATTTCGGGAACAAATAATGTGACTTTGCCTCTATCCTTTCGGTGTCTTCTTTGGCAGATCGCTTCAAATAAATATAGATCATTTGCAAATAAATCTTCATTAGTTTTCATTCCTAATTTTTTTCTTAGATTTTCCGTCAGAAAAGAATCAGTAGCATTCGATCTTGGGACCACGCTTTCATTAAAGCCACAGATAAGACTATGAGGAGCATCATGCCATAAAAGCTCAAGCCAACCAAATAAATCATGTGCATTTTTCTCTCGCTCTTTGTAGAGCTTTTGCTTCTCAAGTGTGTCTAATAAAATGGCTTTTCTAGAGCTTAAACTTTGGTTTAAAAATAAAGCTTCCGATGCAATAGCTTCCTCTAAGGTATTATTAATGCAGTCAGATATATTTTTATAATGGCCATCGCTCTCGATTAAGCCATGGCCTTCAATAAGTGTATTCAGGGATTTGCTTAACCATTCAGCAAAATTTGCTGATTCATGATTCTTGTTTGTTCTGTGATAGATAAATGTTTCAAGGCAGTCTAAAATTTCTACGAGATTTTCATTTTGAGAAAATTCCGCCTGCCTTTTAAGTTCTTTTAGCGAATAGGTAAGGTGCTTTGAAAATAGCTTATCGATATCATTAATTAAACTTTCTATCGGTAGATTTGATTGGGTATATTGGAAAAAATAAGGGTTGAGCAGTAGCTGTTTGAATTCATCTATATTTTCAGCTTCTTGAATGCGAATTAAACTGATTATGAGTTTTCCAATCGCACTTTGATTTAGGCTTATACCCTCTGGATTATGATAAGGTATAGATTTTAAAGAAAAATAATTACTTACGGGAGAGATTAGATTCGGGTCTAAAAGCCCTATTTGTATGGATTCAACAGGGGCATTTTCAACATTCTCTTTCAGTCTTTCAGGGATTTCCAAGGCGTTATTTATACGAATTATTTCGTGATGCCACTGTGAGAAATCAAGGGATCTCTGTTTCCATGCTTTTTGAATCGGGATTCCCCAGATATCAAAAAGACCTTCTGTTTCAGGGCCATTTATCCAGACTTCAATTGTCGTTTTTGATTCAAGTGATTGTAGTGCCTTCAATGGCAATGGTTTTGGATCAGGCGTTGCTACAAGTATATTTTTTGAAATAGACGAATGTAGTTGATATGCTTCGGCAGTTTTTTTGTTCAGTTCAATAGGATCTAAAAGATTTTTTTGGCTGAGTAAGGTGTAATAGTTTTGCTCTAATGCAGCTAACTGTTTCCATCGCGTAGCTTCAATTTCTTGCTTAATGCACGTATCTGCAACGGAAGCAAAATCATGGCCTTCACTTCCCATTTCTTTTCGTAACTTATGAAAGCGTCGAGCATTAGTCAGTTTCGAATGATCATTAAATGGATGGGTATTGGGAAATACAGCACTCATTGAATGCTTTTTCGCACTGCCTAATACTTCAATCCAAGTCAAAATACACTGTGAATCGGTAGCCTTTTTTTCTTCATCCAATTCTAATTCAAGAAACTGTATAGGGGTGACGATTTTGGGGCTTAAAAAACCTTTATTGATTGTCAGTGGATCGGTACTTAGTGCTTCTAATAAATGCCTTCCTGATTTTGCGGTCGGAATGATAACGAGGAGGTGACTCAGGTCTACAAGGTGTTCATTTGCTTTAATTTCACTCAATAGGCACTGTTTTACCTGTGGGATTAGTGCATCATTCCAATTGAGATATTTTTGAGTCAAAGGCATATTAATTAAGGCTTAAAGTGCTCAAGAAGAGCGAGTATTTCATTTTTCGGGTCATCGTGATTTTGCTCTACAGCAAGATCGAGTGCTTTTTCTAGAATCGCTTTAGCTTTATCTGCCTGATTGCTTTGAAGGAGTGATTTTCCGAGTAAAATATGAGCGAGCATCCAATCGTCTTGAAATTGAATGCATTTCTCTAAATGAGGAATCGCTTCGATAAATTGCTCTTGTTCAAAGAGTATCTTGCTGAGACTGAAGCGAAAAAGTTTATTTTCTGGTGCCTCTTGAACTTTCTGAGTAAAAAAATCTTGCTGATTCATCTAATTAATTAGGATGTTGCTTTATTTATTGTATATGTAAAAAACTATTAAATAGTTAACTAACAATAGGAATTGGCAAAATTAACGACAATACAAAATGAAGGAAAATAACGAAAATATTGATAATACGCATGACCTTTATGCGGTTCGTTTAGAAAAGCTTGATGGTCTAATTAAAGAGGGGAGAAATCCTTTTTTAGCGAATTTCGAGCAAAAATTTTCTTCTGAAACAGCACGTGCACAATATGATGAAAATCTAGAAGATGAGCAACAGCCGATTGTTAAGGTGGCGGGTCGGATCATTGCCTTTCGAATTATGGGCAAGGCGAGTTTTATTAAACTGCAAGACAGTGCTGGGCAAATCCAATGTTACGTCACTCGTGATGAATTGCCAGAAGGTGAGTACAATAACTATTTTAAAAAGTTAGATCGAGGCGATATTATTGGGGTAGAAGGTCGGTTATTTAAGACAAAAACAGGCGAAATTACTGTTCGTGCGAGTGCTTATACCTTGGTTTCCAAATCTTTAAGACCGCTTCCTGAAAAATGGGCTGGTTTAACCGA
>JAQCDT010000014.1 GCA_027620575.1 Verrucomicrobiota bacterium | reverse complement strand
TGTTGCATAAAAAAGTGACATATATTTTTTAGTAAATGGTTTTTTAATAAAGGGTCGAACAATTTTATTCAATGGCCCATTTCAAGCGATTATCGGTAAGGCTTTAGAACTCGGCTAATATTTTCCTCAACCGCTAAAATCAGGTCTTTCCAATGTCCAAGTTTCGCGTCTGCTATATTTTTATAAATAGCGCGCTCACTTATCTGCAACAATTGGCTTATTTTTGTTTCAGAATATCCCTGTAATTTATAGTTCAGTATTTTTAATCGATTTAAGTTCCAATTCCGAGTTGAAGACCAGAGAAGTTCCATACTTGGATTCATTAAGCGTTCCAGCGGTTTAGAAAATCCATGCATGATTAAATAATTGCCTGACTTTGGTGCTCTAGAGAGCCCGTAAATTGCATTATCTATGGATTTACCTTCTATATGTGTGGCCATTACTGCATTAATCGGGGTTTTTACTTCGCCTATGCCAATAGAAAATTGAACTTCCGAAGGGTAGAGTTGTTCCCTTATTAAGAAGAGGTTTTGAAGCAAATGGCCTCCTGACGCAAAGATTCCCTGAAAATAGCCGTCTTGATTTCTTGAATAAGGTGAGAGTAAATCTTTGGAAATACTTGGACTGCTCAACACTTCACTCAAATGACCGATCTCTGTCCACTTACCTGTACTTTTCGATGAATTTAAAACTCGAAATAAGACTACAGGATAAAGTGCTTGGATTTCCATGCCCTAATTGAACTAATTTAGTTCTATTTGTCAAGTTTTGCTCGGATGGATTATTTTCATATTGAACTAAAATAGTACAATAAATGAAAAGCGGGGTATCGCCCTAATTGAACTAAATTAGTTCAATAGCCTTTATTGGTGGCTAATTGGCGCTCACATTCGGCTAAAGAGAGATTTTTGCGTTGGGCATAATCGCTCATTTGTTCTTTCGAAAGTGAGCCGACATGAAAGTAATTAGCTCGTTCATGAGCAAAATAAAGTCCTCTCACCGTCGATGCAGGACTGATGGCGAAATTTTCGGTTAAAGTTGCACCGGTATTTTTTTCGCCATCGAGTAGTTGCCAAACAAGCTCCAAATTTGAGTGGTCTGGGCAGGCAGGATAGCCAAGTGCAGGACGAATTCCGATATATTCTTCTTTTATCAGAGCATCCGTCGATAAATTTTCCTCAGTTTGATAGCCCCAATACTCTTTTCGCACACATTCATGGGTATATTCGGTGAGCGCTTCGGCCATACGGTCTCCTAATGCTTTAATAAGAATTGAAGTATAGTCGTCTTTGTCATCTTCAAATTGTTGAGCAAAAGTGTCCACATTTTCGATACTACAAATAAAGGCACCACAGGCATCCAGTCGATCGCTCTCAAGTGGAGCAATAAAATCCGCTAAACTACAATACACTGGGTCACCGACTTTTTTCTTTTGCTGACGTAGCATTGGTAGGGTGCCAAGAACAGTTTCTCTAGTAGCGTCTTGATAAAGAACAATATCGTCATTCACAGCATTGGCATAACAGAGACGAATGGCAAATTTTGCCGTGAAGGCTTTTTCTTCTATAATGCGGTTGAGCATCTTTAAAGCATCTTCATGCAGTTGTTTAGCCTGAGTGCCCCATTTTTTATGCTCTAAAATTTTTGGATAAACACCCTTGAGTTCCCAAGCCCAAAAGAAAGGAGACCAGTCTATATACTTTGCAAGGGTCGCCAAATCGACATTTTTTTCGACAATCAAGTCAGTGCGCTTAGGTAAAGTAATATTGATATCAGACCAATCGGTTTGGAAGCCCTGGTTACGGGCATCTTCTAAAGAGAGGAGTTCGACTTTATCTTGATTTTGAAGAAAGCGTTCTCGGCGTACGTCTTGATCTTGTTTGAGTTCCTCAATAAAGGCAGTGGCTTTCTCTGGATTGAGCAGTTGATTACAGACGTCGGTGACTAGAGAAGCATCGGCAACTTGTACCACAGGGCCATCATAATGAGGGGCTATTTTAATCGCGGTATGCGCTTTACTAGTTGTGGCACCACCAATGAATAAAGGCTGAGTAAAGCCCAAGCGTTTCATTTCGCTAGCATTGTGGATCATCTCTTCAAGAGAAGGGGTGATCAGTCCAGAAAGCCCTATTATATCAGCATTCCAGGCTTTCGCTTCTTTTAAAATCGTATCACAAGACACCATAACACCGAGGTCTTTCACTTGATAATTATTACAAGCTAGAACCACGGAGACGATATTTTTTCCAATGTCGTGAACATCGCCTTTGACGGTCGCAATCAAGAAACGGCCTTGAGAACGTGTGTTTGGATTGGACGCTTTTTCTTCTTCCATGAACGGGGTTAGGTAAGCGACCGCCTTTTTCATGACACGTGCACTTTTCACCACTTGAGGTAAAAACATTTTTCCTTCTCCGAACAGATCGCCAACAACTTTCATTCCATCCATCAGCGGACCTTCGATGACTTCTAAAGGTCGGCCAAGTTTTTGTCGTGCCTCTTCGGTATCTTCTTCAATAAATTCAACAATTCCTTTGATCAGAGCATGGCTGAGTCGAGCTTCTACAGGGTCATTTCGCCAAGCCGCAGCCGTTTTCGTATCCACTTTTTTACCAGTACCCTTAATCGAGTCAGCATAATCAATCAGTGATTCGGTGGCCTCAGAATTTCGATTGAGAAGGACATCTTCCACTTTTTCTAAAAGGGCGGGCTCGATTTCTTCGTAAACTTCAAGCATTCCGGCATTAACAATCCCCATATCAAGTCCCGCTTGTATCGCATGGTAGAGAAAGGCCGAATGCATCGCCTCCCGAACAGGATTGTTTCCGCGAAATGAAAAAGAAATATTGCTGACTCCACCACTAGTTAAGGCCCCAGGGCAGGTTTCTTTAATAACCCTCACGGCATCAATAAAATCAACGGCATAGTTATTATGTTCCTCCATTCCAGTCGCAATGGTGAGGATATTTGGGTCAAAAATGATATCGTGTGGGTTGAAGTCTAATGCTTCAGTCAATAATTTATAGGCACGTTGGCAGATACGAATTTTGTCCTCTTTGGTGGCGGCTTGTCCTTTTTCATCAAAGGCCATAATCACAGCCGCCGCTCCATATTGCTGTATTTTTCGTGCTTGTTCAAGAAAAACTGCTTCGCCTTCTTTGAGGCTGATCGAATTTACGATACATTTGCCTTGTACGCATTTTAGCCCCGCTTCAATCACCGACCATTTTGAGCTGTCAATCATGATGGGGACTCGAGAAATCGCTGGCTCAGAGGCGATTAAATTCAAAAAATGCGTCATACAAGCTTCAGAATCTAAAAGCCCTTCATCAAAATTAATATCGATGATATTGGCTCCATTTTCGACTTGTTGTAAAGCAACCGCAAGAGCCCCTTCCCAATTCGATTCCTGAATCATTTTTTTGAAACGAGGCGAGCCCGTGACATTGGTACGCTCGCCTACAGTGACAAAGGTATGACCTTCTGCAATATTGAAAGGTTCCAGTCCACTCAATCGAGTGACTGCAGGATTGGACTTAAGTGCTCTAGGTACAATGGATTGCGTGTTTTCAACCGTTGCTTTGATATGATCAGGAGTGGTTCCACAACATCCGCCAATAATATTTATAAAGCCACTTTCTGCAAAATCCTTAAGTGCTTCGGCGGTTTGTTCTGGGGTTTCATCGTAGCCAGTTTCCGAAAGAGGGTTGGGCAAGCCTGCATTTGGATAAGCACTGACATAAGTATCACTGACATTGGATAGAGCTTCAATGTAGGAACGCATTTCAACGGCACCCAAAGCACAATTAATTCCTACGCTGATCGGCTTAGCATGAGCAATCGAATTCCAAAAAGCTTCAACTGTCTGCCCTGAGAGTGTGCGTCCGGATTGATCGGTAATAGTGACCGAAATCATGATCGGTATTTCAACGGGATGGGTCTTTTGAAATTCTTGTATGGCAAAAAGTGCCGCTTTTAGATTCAAGGTATCAAAAACGGTCTCTGGCAGTAATAAGTCGACCCCTCCATCGACCAAACCTCTGATTTGTTCGCCATAATCGTTAACCAGTTGATCAAAGGTGACAGCTCGGTATTCTGGCTTATTCACATCGGGTGACATTGAGCAGGTGCGATTTGTTGGACCTATGGCACCGGCAACAAAAGTGGGGCGACCCTCTTTTTTTGATGCTTCATCAGCGACTTTTCGTGCGAGCTCGGCAGCTGATTTATTCAATTCATAAACAATGGACTCGAGTGCATAGTCTGCCTGAGCAATGGCCGTGCTACTGAAAGTATTCGTCTCAATAATATCGGATCCCGCTTCTAAAAAACTCCTGTGAATATTTTCAATAACATCGGGTCGAGTGAGCGTCAGCAAATCATTATTCCCTTTGAGGTCAATTGAATGGTCTTTGAAGCGCTCGCCACGAAAATCTTCTTCTTCGAGCTTATAGGTTTGAATCATCGTCCCCATCGCACCATCAAGGTACACAATACGCTCGGCCAACAGTTTTTTAAACTGCTGGATCTTAGGTGTTGTCTCAGGCGATGGAGAAGCGGTTTTGCTCATAAACGAATCAACGTATAATGATTAATTGATATGTTCAAGCTCAATTCTTACTATTGTCTAAAATAGTTTTAAAGTACATACAGTGAAAAAAGCGAATGAAATCAGCATATTATCAGCAATTATTTCCAAATATATCAGATGATGTCTGGCCGATACTTGAGCGATGGGCCGAATTACTTCGAGAATGGAACACAAAGATTAATTTAATTTCTCGTAAGGATATCGATGCTTTGGAGGAGCGACACTTAATTCACTGTTTAGCGATTACCAATGCTTTAACCCTTAGAAAAGACGCTCGTATATTGGATGTTGGTACGGGTGGCGGTCTGCCAGGCTTGCCGATGGCGATTTGCTATCCGCAGGCAAAATTCACATTAATTGATTCAATTGCAAAAAAAGTGGGCGTGGTACAATCCATTGCCGATGACCTTGGCCTTGAGAACGTTGAAGCTAAACAAGTTCGTGCCGAGACCTTGAAGTTAAAGTATGATTTTGTCACAGGAAGAGCGGTGAAAAATCTACCCGAGTTTCTGAGTTGGATTTCTAATAATTTACAAACGGGCAATCAGCATTCTTTAGCTAATGGGGTGATTTATTGGAAAGGTGGTTCAATTGAAGCCGAGCTAAAGCCTCTCGGAATACAATCTAAAATTTGCGTCGATCTTGAGTCAGCACTTAGCGACGCTTATTACAAAGATAAGTATATTCTTCATATTCAGGCAGAAATGCTGAAAAAAGTGCGATTTAATAAATTTTAAGAAAAATTCTTAAAAATATCGGCCAAAAAAGTCCAAACTGTGAAATTTTGGCACAATTTAAGCTCATAACTAATATCCAAAAGCAACTAAATGCTTGCATTTTTGTTGTTTTTTGGCTTTATCACAATCGGATCCGTTTGGATACGTATCCAAAAAACAAACAATTATAAAATTAATATGAAAACAATTACATTAATTACATTATTCGTGGGTGCTTTAGCATTCATTACAAATGCTTATGCATCTGTTTCTGCAAATCTTGGTGTGAATACTGAGTACTTTTGGAGAGGTCAGTCACAATCAGCTGGTGAAGCTACTGTAAATGGTGGTATGGACTATGCAGGTGAAGGCTACTATGCTGGTATCTGGACAAGCTCAATGGGCGGTAGTAATACTGAAACAGATTTCTACATCGGTACAGACATCAATGGTTTTGATGTAGGTTATATCAAATATGAGTATACTGGTGCTGGTGATTTTGATGAGTGGTATGTTGGATATTCTCTTCAAGGATTTGATCTTTTCTATGCAGTAAATGCTGATGATTCAGATTTAGATTATGTACAAGTATCTTATGGCCTACCTACTATCGTAGAAGGTGTTGACGCATCACTTACATATGGTGACGATGGATCATTTGATTACATTCAATTAGATCTTACTGTTAGCGATGTAACTCTAAGTGTTATCGATACAGACGCAGGTACACAAACAGCTCTTTCTTACGGCTGGTCACTATAATTTCTTATAGTTTAAAACACTTAACGTGTTAATTTGTGCAAGGTCGGGCGAAAGTCCGGCCTTGCTTTTTTTATGATTTGTGGGAGCGCTTGAGCTGCTTGATCCGAGTGAGGTTTTTCTGCAGATCTTTTTTCTCCATGGTATCAATGAAGAGTACGCCATTGAGATGATCGACTTCATGAAGGATACAACGCGCGAGCAGACCATCGGCTTCAAGGGTATGGCTATTGCCCTCGGTATCTTGAAACTGGCAACGTATGGCATTGGCTCTAGAGACATTGCCTAAAATATTGGGGAAAGAGAGACAACCCTCTTGGTAGAGACTTTCTGCAGAATCGGTGATTTCTACTTTTGGGTTGATAATAGCAAGGGGCATAAAGAGATCTAGGGGTGTGGATTTGCCATCATAGCTATAGTTGAAATGGACCTCACTTTCTTTGGGTGGACGAACATCGACTACACAGATTTGTTGGGCGATGCCAATTTGTTGAGCGGCCAGACCAATTCCTTCTTCGGCATACATTGTTTCAATCATGTCGTTGACTAAGGCTTTTAAGTCTGAATCAAAAGTTTCAACCGCACGGCCTTTTTCTCGCAAGACGGGGTTTCCATAATAAGTGAGCGGTCTTTCCATAATCTTTATTTCAAGGCTGAATTGCTTTTTGTAAAGCGTACACTGGATAATTTTCTGAAATGCTTCACTAAGAAAGCGAGTGATGGATTGATTTAATCAATGCTTATGGTACAGTTTTTTGTATGTTTAAAATTGTGATACAGATGCTTATTTGGAGCTTTGGACTGTTTTTGTTTATCGGCCAAAGCTTAGCTCTGGCTGAGAATACGAGCGAAGCAAAAGCGATCACAATACAACTGTTGTCCGACAAAGTAGAAATTGCTTTAGGCAATGAGTCCGCAAGTGGTGATGGCCCTTTGATTGGGGTGCAAATAGAAGCTGAAGCAGGCTGGCATTTTTATTGGGCTGGAATTGGGACTGAGTTATTGGAACCAACACTCTCTTGGAACTTACCAGAGGGCTATCGAGTGGAAGCGGTGAATCATCCTGAGCCGAGGCTCTTTGATTATGGTGGCTTTATGGGCTATGGCTATGATGGACAAACAGTTTTTCTTTATCGCTTAATTAGGGATAAAGAAAGCCCTATGGAATATGCATTAGGAGAAGCACTTGAGGTATCTGCCAAAATTGATTGGATCTTGTGCAAAGACGTGTGTATTTTTGGATCGGAAAGCGTTTCGTTTAAGTGGCGTATATCCGAGATGGATAAAGCAACAGGTGCGAGCGAATATTTGAATGGCTTGCTAAAAAGAGTTGTTTCCAAAGAAAACCAAAGTTTAGAAAATCGTTTTTTAGAAATGGGTATTTTAGGTTGGTTTATTGCGGCGTTTCTCGGTGGTGCAATTTTAAATTTGATGCCCTGTGTACTACCGGTGCTTTCAATCAAAGTTTTCAGTTTAATTGACCATGCAGGTGGTGATTCTTCAAAACGTTTTGTTCATGGTCTGATGTACACACTAGGTGTGATTTTGAGTTTTGTTGTTTTGGCAATCGTCTTAATGGGCTTACGAAGTTTAGGTGAAGAAGTCGGTTGGGGCTTTCAATTACAAGATCCCTTTTTCATTACCTTCTTAATTATCTTATTCTTTATACTAGGATTAAATATGCTGGGAGTTTATGAGATTGGCTCGAGTTTGGCGCGTCTCTCCAATGCCTCTGTCTCAAATCGTTCGGACTGGGTGGGCTCATTTGCTACTGGAGTTCTTGCTGCGGTGGTAGGAGCACCGTGTGTAGGTCCTTTTATTGGTGGAGTGAGTGGCATTGCTTTGCAGGTAAATACTGGTTTGGGAATCTTGATTTTTGCTTTGATTGGTCTTGGTATGGCTTTTCCTTTTTTGCTTCTATCTTGGGTTCCAGGCTTATTAAAATTTTTGCCAAAGCCAGGTGAGTGGATGGTTCGATTTCGTCAAGTGATGGGTGTGTTGCTGATTGTCTCTACGGCTTTCCTTGTTTGGGTAGTGGATCAATCTGTTGGCGTTGATGGAGTGCTGCTCATCTTGCTCATTTTGGTTTTTGTTTTACTGGCGAGTTACCTATTAGGTCGTTGGGGACGAGTTTCTGAAAGTAAAGAGGTTCGAAAGCGAGCAAAGTTAGTCAGTCTAATTTTGATTTTGGTGCCAGGATTTTTTGTCAGTCAGCATTTAGCTCAGCTTTATGATGAGGGTAGGATAGAAGCGAAATCTTTTCAGGAGGGAAGCTGGGAAAAATGGTCAGAAGAATCGGTTAGAGGGGCACTTGAGTCGGGGCAGGGTGTGTTTATTGATTTTACGGCGAGCTGGTGTTTGATTTGCCAAAGTAACAAAGTCTTGGTGTTAAGAAAAGAAAAGACTGAGTCTTTATTTGAGCGATATGGAATCCGTTTATTTGTGGCTGATTGGACATTGAAAGATCCAAAAATTACACGAGCTTTAGAGAGCTATGGTCGCTCAGGCGTACCTCTGTATGTGTTGAAAGCCCCTGATGGTACAGAGCAAATTTTACCGCAAAACCTTAGCTATTCGCTTTTAGAAGATGCAATTGAAGGGTTGTTTTCTGAGGAATAAGAAAGCGGAAGGGCAAATTCAAATACAGTGCCTTCAGGGTCTGATTTAATCAGAGAAATGTTTCCTCGGTGACTGGCTAATATTCGCTTGGCGATAGATAAGCCTAAGCCTGTGCCTTCGCTTCGATTAGTCAGGAAGGATTCAAAGATTCGGTCTTTAATCGATTCGGGTATACCATGACCATTATCCTGAATGTTGAAATACACAAATTGGTTGTCTTTTGATAGCTTAATGTGAATCTTGCCGCCCGATTTTGAGATGGCTTGGCTCGCATTGAAGATAAGATTTAAAATCACTTGTTGTATCTGTCCTTTATTCGCTTCAATAAATAGATCCTCATCGGACTTTTCTAAAGAGATATCAATTTTCAATTGGTTTAATTTTAAGCGAACAAGTTGAAGCGATTCTTCTACTAATGTAGATAAGCAATTTCGCGATTTGGTGTTGTGGTTTCGGTGGCTAAATCCGAGAACTCTTTCTACAATAGTTTCAAGGTGATTGATTCTTTCAGTAATGAGTTCAGCATCTTTTGACCTTGGATCGGAAGCATCAAATTGTAAGTCGAGCGTTTGAAAAAGTAATTTGATCACCGTTAGAGGATTACGAATTTCGTGAGCAATTTCTGCTGAAAGCAGTCCTAAGGTGGTGAGCTTTTCATTCTTTCGAAGTATTTCTTCACTGGTAAATGTTTTCTCATAAAGGCGTGCATTTTCAAGGGTCATGGCTCCTAGGTCAGCTAAGGCAAAAGCAGTTCGTTTTTCGTCATCACTGAAGCGATGTTTTTCTTGGCTATATGCATTCAGCACACCAACCACCTTATTTTGAAAAATGATTGGAGTGACCAGCATCGAGTAGAGTGAATCTCTTAAGATAATACTGTTGAATTCATTTTCCTCGGTATAAAGAATATTGTGAATCTCAATTTGCTTTTTACGTTTTAAGGCACCACCGATGGCACTCTCTCTAAGGTCTATTTGACTGGTGTCATTTAAGATACCGGTCGAATTGACCATAGTATGTA
Organism: Verrucomicrobiota bacterium; assembly: GCA_027620575.1. Classification (GTDB taxonomy): domain Bacteria; phylum Verrucomicrobiota; class Verrucomicrobiia; order Opitutales; family Coraliomargaritaceae. Next base: position 5,981 of record JAQCDT010000014.1, on the reverse strand, counting down.
GGTCTAAAATATTTTTATCAGGCGAGATCAAAAATAAGGCACAAGAATGACATTTAAGCAAAGTTCGTGTTTCTTGCGCGAGGTTTATCAGAATGGAATTTCGATCGAGTTTAGCTACAAGGTTTCGGCTGAGATTGACCAGCGAATAAAGTTGGTCGGTTTTGCTTTTTAATTGATCAACCAACCAAATATTCGAAATCACTTTCCCTGCTTCATTGGCAAAAGCAGTGGCAATTTTTAGGTCGTCTGAGCTATATTGCTCGGCTTGCTTGCTTTCTATGTGCATCACGCCAATGGTTTTGCCATTTAAAATCATAGGAATTGTAATAGCGGACATGGAATCAGGAGAAAGTAGTGTGAGCTTACTTTCTTTTTTAGAATTTTTTATAAGGACAGGCTTACGATAAAATGCCGTCCAGCCGATGATACTTTGTTTAAATGGTATTGGGTCGATTGTTTCAGTGATGCCTTTGGAGATTTCAATTTCTACCACTTGGCGATCTTCATTCACGATTCCAATGATGGCGAAGTTTAACGAGAAGTGATGGTTAACCTTCTCTAAAATCGTATGGAAAGCATCCTTTAAATTATAGGAACCGTAGATAGACTCATTGATTTCATTTATCGAATCAATTGTGGCTAAAATACTATCTGAAGTATTCATAAGCCTTATATTTGAATAACTTAGAAAAGAATCAAGTTATAAGAGTCGTTTATTCGTTGCCCTTAATGATCTTTTCGATCTCACCTCGAAGGTCTAATAGATCCGATGTATTGGTCGATTCATTGAGATTTAAATTTTCAATATAGAATGTATCCATAGCAATGCCTCGTTCCGTGGCAATACGGGCGAAGCTAATATCAAAACCTTTGTCGGTGATTAGCTGGGTAATTTTAAAAAGAAGGGCGATTTGGTCTTTTGCCTGAACTTCAATAATCGTTCTATGCAAAGAAAGTTCGTGATAGACTTCTACACTTGGTGGAAATGGAGACGGCAATTTGTTTACTTTAGCGTCTGCTTGTAGATATTTTTTCTCAAGTGCAAAAATTTCTTCTGTGAGATCTTTTCCGTGAACCAAAGCACTCTCTACTTTTTCTTTAAAGGTTTCTTTAACTTTTGGATCGCTGACGTATTTGCCATCTAAATCAACTACGTAAAACGTATCGATAGTAATATGATCTTTTCTTGAAATGGCTCTTGTGCTGATGATAGCGAGTTCAGAAAGTGTTAATGCTCCTGCTAATTTGTAAAATAAGCCGGCTCTATCCCAAGTAACTATATTTATGACCGACATACCGAGATTCTTGTCATCTCTCCAATCAATGATTGGAGATAAGGAGCCGATGGAATCTGCATTTTGAATCTGTGAAAGCAGACGATTAATCATATTCAGGTGTAATATCGCTTCATTGGCACTTGTATTCACGAAATAGCGCTCTGGAAGCAGGCTAAAGTGCGCCTCGACTTCTTCTTCGGGCAGATTTCCTAAGGATAATTGTAATACATCTTTTTTTAGCATGGCTTTATATTCTTTGTATTGCGTTTCGAGATTCGATTGATTGTTCAGGATTTCAAGGGTTCTAGCAAAGAGTGTTTGGTGCATGCTATCTTTAAAATGATTCCACAGAGTCGGGGCAGTCCCTTTTGCATCGCAATAGGTGTGAACTGAAAGAAAGCGTAAGAGTTCCGCATCTTTAATAATTTCTGAGAATGAAATAGCCGTTTGTATGTCATCTAAATCATAGCGTTGCCAGAATCGTGCCATTTCTAAATGTTTTTGAATAATAAAGAGAATTTTTTTCTGATTACCTTTTTTATAGCCGAGACGTTTAAGAATGGGTTCTGCAAGTATCGCACCGCTCTCAGCATGTCCCTTAATGCCATCGGATTTACCGATATCGTGTAATAATAAAGTGATATACAGTAAATGCGGGGCGTTATTTTTCCTTAATTCCTTTTCATATGGGACATCCATAGGCGTTTGTTTCTTAAACACATTATCTAGGTGGCGAATCGTCCGTAAAACATGCTCATCTGCGGTATATCTGTGGTAGTACTCGTGCTGTATTAAGCAGGTTAATTCTCCAAACTCGGGAATGTAGCGGCCGAGAACCCCAAGAAAATGCATCTCTTTTAAAATTGGGTAGACTTCTCCTGGTGCATTTAAGATTGCTTTAAAACTATCCGCCGCATCGGGAGAATTGATCACTTGGTTATCAATTAGCGGAATCGAGTTGGTGATCTTATTTTTGAGAGTTATGTCTAATGAAACATTAAATTGCTGCTTAATTCTAAAGACACGGATCAAGCGATTGGGATCTTTAGTAAAGATATCATTTTTATGAGTGAATAGGACTCCTTTTTGGATGATAAAACCATCGATTTCTTTGGCGGATTTTCTTTGGTGCGCTCTCAGCGCATCCAAAAAAGAAAAGCGTTTAGTTTTATTTTTCTCAATATTGAAAAATCGCTCTTTTAGTAATTCAGAAATAGAATAGATTGTCCTAGCTGCTGAATAATAATCCTGCATCAGTGCAGTCAGCCGTTCAAAAGAATCTCTTTGCGTATAATTTAATTGAGTGGCTATTTTCAACTGTTGCTCCAAGTCAATTTTATCAGTTGGGCGTTTGTTCTGATAATGAACTTCATTTCGAACCCGTAATAAAAAGTCGTAAGCCTTCTCAATATCTCTCTGTTCATCAGGGCGTAAAAGTTTACGCTTGGCTAAGTCTTTAAAGGAATGACATCCAAATTTGATTTTTGCGATCCAGAGAATATTTTGATAATCTCTCAGTCCGCCGACACCATTTTTAATGTCAGGCTCTTGAACATATAATGTTTTGCCAAATTTTAAGTGGCGTTCCGATTCATCTTTCAGTCGTTGTTCGATGTATTTTGTGGACGGATCTTTCTTTATGTTCTCAAGAAAGCTTCCGATCATTTCTTTAAATAAAGGTTGAGACCCACAGATAAATCTCGATTCGAGTATCGCATTTTTTGACTGAATTTCTTTATTAATTTCCTTTAAAACCTCTTTGGTATTTCGTGAAGCATGACCGACTTTTAAGCCTAAGTCCCAAAGTGGGTAGAGGATTTCTTCAGCCATCAATTCTTGAAATTGAGTGAGGGCTTTAGATTCGGCATCGTCTGGATAAAGAAACATGACATCGATATCACTATGCGGATTTAACTCTGCGCGTCCGTAGCCTCCGGTGGCGACAACCGCCATGCGAAATTTTAATTTGCCATATTTTGTTAGGTATAAATCAAGTGCGGATAAAAAAAGATTTTCAATGACTACATCAATCATCATAGCACGCATCTGGCAAATTTCTTTGCCTGACTCACCTTGTAGGTGCCAACGCTTGAGCATTTTATTTTCGAGCTCTAAAAAGCGTTTGTAGGAAGACAGTTGTTGATTTCGTGGAATGCCAGGCTCAAAAACCAAGCGTTTTTGTGCGTGGCTTCTAAGTCGTTTAAGGATGCTTTGATTTTTAGCTGGCATAGGATTACGATGAGGAACGCAGTATTACAAAGGTTTAAGCATGGTATCCTCCTATACGTTGTTCTACAGAGAATTCATCTTTAATAAAGTAAAAATGAATACCGATGGATGCATCGGGCGCAAAGAGAGCCATCTAAACCAGCATCAAAGCAGGCGTCTCAAGAATTTCTTTCAGAGCGAGCAAATACTGAGCACCGACAGCACCATCAATAACTCTATGATCTCCCGAAAGCCCAATTTTCATAGTTTGTCCGATAACAATTTCGTCTTTATCATTAACAATGGGTCGCTTGATTGTGGCACCAATGCTTAATATGGCTGCATTTCCTGGATTAATGATTCCATAAAAATCTGAAATGCCGAACATTCCTAAGTTTGTTACCGTAAAGGTAGAGCCGCTCATTTCATTCGGGGCTAATTTTTTATCCCTAGCTTTCCTGATCAAACTTTTCGCTTCATTGCTGACTTGGCGAAGTGATTTATTTTCGGCTGACCGAATCACTGGGGTGACTAAGCCATCATCAATTGCTACTCCGAATGCAAGGTCCACATTTGGGTGCTGTTTAATAGTGTTGCCTTCCCAAGAACGATTAATTGCCGGTACCCGCTTGATTGCTTCTGCGGAAGCTTTCAAAGTTAAGTCATTCACGGAAAATTTAACACCTCCATGTTCCTTCGGTAGATCGGCGAGACGCTGATTGAGTTCTTTCCTCAAGTTGGCAAGAGGAGCGCCGTCTACTTCGATTTGTAAATAAAAATGTGGTGCTTGTGTTTTGGAAGCAACTAAGGCACTGGCAATACTTTTACGCATATTAGAAACAGGAATATCCAGTGCTTCTAATGTAGGCACAGCTTCAATCGCTGCCGGTGCAGGTGCTTTAGCTTCGCTTGATTGCACACTGTTAGCAACGGCTTCTTTAATTGCTTCTAAGTCTGCTTTCACAATCCGACCATTAGGACCAGACCCTTTGATTTGATTTAAATCGATTCCTTTGCTTTCTGCAATCTTGCGAGCAAGGGGAGAGGCTTTCACTCGTTCATTATTGGACGAAGCAATCACGACAGGTTCAGACGGTGTAGGAGCAGGCGTCTCGATGGTCGGCTCAACAGGGGTGTCTGTTTCGGAAGCGGGCTGAGTCGTTTCAGGTGTGCTGACTTCCGGTGTAGCAGTTTCCGTAGGAGCTTCTACAGAAGGCGCAGATTCTCCTGCTTCACCAATCGCAGCAATCGCTCCGCCTACAGGGACCTCTTCACCTTCTTTGCAATATTGTTTAATTAAAACGCCGTCTTCAAAGCACTCCACTTCCATGGTCGCTTTGTCTGTTTCAACCTCGGCAATCATGTCTCCATTTGCGACAGGGTCGCCTTCTTTTTTTAGCCAGTTGACCAATGTTCCCACGGTCATGGTATCGCTCAATTTGGGCATTTCAATTAGTGTCGCCATATTTATATCAATGTTTTAAAAGTTAATTTATGCAAGGCACTTAAGCACTCTTTCAATAATTCGTTCTTCATTTGGAATCTGCCAATCTTCAAGAGGCTTTGAATAAATTTGTGGTGCATCAATTGCAGAGACTCGGTGAACCGGTGCATCTAAATCATCAAATGCCTTGTACTGTATGAGGTGAGAAATTTGTGCATCCACTCCACAGAATGGTTTGTTTTCTTCAACTAAAACGGCACGGTGTGTCTTTTTAACAGAATTTAAAATTGTTGTTTCATCGAGAGGGCGGATCGAGCGCAAGTCGATGACTTCTGCATTAATATTGTGCTTTTCTGCAAGTATCTCCGCTGCTTTCAAAGAAATCATAGCACATCGTCCATGAGTGATGATAGAAATGTCACTACCTTCTTTAAGCACATTGGCCACGCCTAGTTCGACAACATACTCTTCTTCTGGAACTTCCCATTTTTCTCCGTAAAGCAATGTATTTTCCATGACAAATACAGGATCATTATCGCGAATTGCACTTTTCATTAAACCTTTTGCGTCGTAAGCGTTCGAAGGGCATACCACTTTCAATCCCGGATGATTCGCAACCAAATTTTCAGGCGTATGGGAGTGTGTCGCTCCGACATTCGTTCCTCCATTTGCTGGACCACGAACTACGATAGGGACATTCATTAATCCGCCAGACATATATCGGCAGAAGGAGGCGTTGTTAAATAGTTGGTCGAATGCAACATAAGAAAAGCTCATAAACATCATCTCAACAACCGGTCGTATCCCAAGCATGGAGGCACCAATCGCTAGACCGGAGAAAGCTGCTTCAGAAATCGGCGTATCAATAACACGCTTATCTCCGTACTTGTCCCAAAGCCCTTCAGTGACCTTGTAAGCTCCATTGTATTGAGCGACCTCTTCACCCAATATACATACATTTTCGTCTCGCTCGATTTCTTCGGCGAGTGCTTGTTTGATCGCTTCTCTATAAGTTATTAATGGCATAGGAAAATTCTCTTTGGTTTAGTCGT
>JAQCDT010000181.1 GCA_027620575.1 Verrucomicrobiota bacterium | reverse complement strand
CAAAATTTATCGTCAGCGATATTTAGATTTGATTGTAAATCCAGAATCAAGAACACGTTTCAAGCAACGATCAAAAATCATACAAGCAATGCGCACCTATCTTTGGGGCTTAGACTTTACCGAAGTGGAGACACCTGTATTGCAATCGGTAGCTGGCGGTGCAGCCGCTAGGCCCTTTGAAACCCACTTTAATGCTTTGGACTGTCAGTTTTATTTGCGAATCGCTCTTGAATTATATTTGAAGCAAATGCTTGTTGCCGGAGAAGAAAAAGTTTTTGAGATTGGTCGAGTATTTCGAAATGAGGGTTTATCAAGAAGGCATAACCCTGAATTTACGATGCTTGAGTTATATCAAGCCTACACCGACTTTCGTGGTATGATGGATTTGACTAAAGGCTTAATTCAGCATGTCGCAGAAACAGTAATTGGAAATCTAACCATACAAAGACCCGATGGAACAGAGATAGACTTGAGCGGTGAATGGCGAGAGGTTGCTTATAAAGATTTGATTAAAGAAGCGACTGGCGATCCTGCTTGGTTTGATTTATCTAAAGAAGAGAAATTGAAAAAGACTGATGCCTTAGGGATACAAGTTAATCCGGAATTAGAAGATTATGAAATCACAAATAATGTTTTTGAGAAGTTGATCGAACCCACATTGATTCAGCCAACCTTTGTCACCCATATTCCCAAAGAATTATGCCCACTAGCCAAAATTACAGAATCGGATGCGACAACAATCGATGTCTTTGAGTTATGCATCAATGGGCAAGAAATAGCGCCGGCATATTCTGAGCAAAACGATCCATTAATACAAAGAGAAATGTTTTCAGCTCAAGTCGGCGAGGAAGTACAAAACATGGATACCGAATTTTTGACTGCTTTAGAGTATGGAATGCCTCCAGCGGGCGGTATGGGACTAGGGATTGATCGATTAATAATTTTACTCACTGGTGCAGAAAGCATCAGAGATACGATTCTCTTCCCAAGTTTAAAGCCCAATAAAGACTAAAGACTCAATAGGACTTATTTTCCTTTATTCGGTGGCGTAAGTAATAATTTTGTTTTTAGACCCGGTAGGTAATCGGAAAACTCGGCATTTTCTGGGGCATTACGAAGTGTTCTTTGTACCATGCCCATTTTTGCATCAAGATTATCTATCATAGAAACAAAAACTGCTTCAGGAGTGGCCGCCATTGCCGCAGCTCCCCATTCTTTTTCGCCTTGGTGACTCAGTATGATATGTTCTAAGCGTTCGGTTAAATCTTCGCTAAGATTTGATAAAATAGCTGCTTTTCTCACCATTTTATAGCCTAACACTACATGTCCCTGCAAGATGCCTGCACGAGTGGTCTTTGTTGCGATATCCCCCTCATATTCTTCAAATTTTCCAATGTCATGTAAAATGATGCCTGCAATCGCCAAATCAGAATCTACCTCTTTGTAGATAGGCAATAAGGCTAAGCCAATTTGCGACATGTGTACGGTATGTTCTAACAATCCATGACGATAGGCATGATGCATCGCAATTGCCGCAGAAGCACTACGAAATGCAGACTCGTGGTTTTGAATGACATTTTCAACCGTTGCTTTTAATTCAGGGTGTTTGATTTGCGCAATGCAGTGGGTTAATTGATCCCAAAGATGAGATTCACTTTCAGGAGGAACTTCTATTAATTGATCAATAATCCCTTGATCCGTGGCTTCTTCCAACGAGAAAAGAGCGACTGAATAAATATCTGGAGAGATTTGATTATTATAAAATCGTGTCGTTCCTTGAAGCTTGATTAAACTACCTTCAGATATATCATCCAAAGTGACATAAGCATTACTGTTGTTGAATACATTAGTGACAAAAGTTCCGCTCGCATCAGAAAATTCTATCAAGAGATAGGGATTTCCATTTTTAGCCATTTTGGTTAATTTACGCTTAATGAAATAAATTCCCGAAAAGGCTAATTCAGAAGAGGAATCGAGTGCTTGAAGTTGTTTTATCGTTAAATAATCAGTCACGTAACTGAGTATTCAGTATATTCATACAGATGCAATTGGAAAAATTATCCGATAGGCTAATCATCAAAAGTACTGAAGGTATTTCTTAAAGATACAAATAAGAGAATAAATGCTAACATACCGAGTATGGAGGCATTATTTTCTGGAATTTTTATACTGATTGATTCCAATGCAAAATTCTCATTTTCAGACGCAAGTGGGCTGATATAAAGAGAGATTTGTTGGCCTGCTAAAAATGCTTCGTTGATTTTAAAATCATCCTTACCGCTAAACGCAGTTTCTGTGTTTAGACTGAATTGTTTACCACCTTCAAAAGATAAAATGGCTTCGTTCGACGACTCTTCTATATAGCGCAAATCGACCGTATCGAGTATGCCAGGAGAGTCGAAGGAGAAAATAATCATTTCTTGGCCATTGGTATTATCAATCCTTTGCGTATAATCGCTAAGACCATCACTATTAACACCAAAGCCTTCAGCACCTCCGTTCAGTTCAGCAAGAGCTGAATTATCATCTAACAGTGCTTCCATAGATAGGGTGATACCGTCTTGAGTAAAAGAGCTGATAGAATCTGTGTTATCAAAAGAAGCACCAACGTCTGTTAAAGCTGAGCCATCATGGAGTGAAAATTGAATTGTTTCCCCAATTAATGAAATACTGAGGAAAAGTTTAATTAAGCAGAGTAAGCAGATTTTTGTTACTAGGGTATTAGGTGTGAAAAAAGATATCGTACATTTCATAACTATTTGCTAGTTTATTTATCGTTATTTTTCAACCAA
>JAQCDT010000013.1 GCA_027620575.1 Verrucomicrobiota bacterium | reverse complement strand
ACCCTTGATTTTGTTTTTTTTTTTTTTTTTAAAAAAAGTGAGGAAAATCCAGTATTTTCTCAAACAAGACCTAAAAAATGAAACAAAATCACCCTGAGCGACCGATCTTTTAAAAAAAATCATTTTTTATGGAATAAAACGTTCTTGCAAGGCCTATATATACATACACCTATAACCCAAATATTAACAAAAATGAATATACTATATTTTTCCTTCATTCAGAAGATAAGAGAATTTAACCTTCTTTCAATGTGCGTGTGTTGCCTCTGTTGCTTCTATATTAGCCAAATAGCATCGGCTCAAACATCGGCTCAAACATACACGCTCGAATTTCACTCCCCCGCTGCTTCTAGTACCACGGAAGGCTATTCAGCAGAAGCTACAGTTGATGGTTTTTTCGATACTGGATGGAGCAGTACAGTGCCTGGGGCATCGATCACCTGGGATATTGATATCGGTCCAAACCAAATTTTGCCTACTCTAGACCCTAATCAGTACTATGTTTATAAGATTTACCTCGGTTGGACAAATAATTGGCGCAATGATCTGCAATCCTATCAATTGAGTACACGAACAGCATCGGATACATCGTTTTCTCTTGCTACTAACTTTGAATCGCTGATCTCTTCCGCAACCGCAGGCAATACGCTCAGTCTTGATGATAATGGTGTTATCGATTCAACACAGCCGAGTATATTCAGCAGTAACAATAGACACACCCTCCATCTAGCGATAGATGATCCGATTGAATCGCTTAAGCTGACTGCTTTGGCTCAAGGGTGGGAAAGTCAACCGTTTATATTAACCGAATGCAACGGAATTGTACAAGTTATGACCGTTCCGGAGCCGTCAGCGTATGCATTACTACTCGGATTAGTTACTTGTGTGGCGATCGCCTATAAAAAGCGAATTAACCAATAGCTTTAAACAATCCTTTCCAAAAAAAACTCGATGTGCACTGAGCCATCGAGTTTTTGCTTTTTAAAATCTCTGTCTTAAAGAGAACCCGTACTTAAACATTGATGCTAATATCCACACCTGCTGGAAGGTTGAGTTTTTTCAACTCATCGACAGTCGCCGCAGTCGGCTCGAGAATATCAATCAAACGTTTATGTGTACGAACCTCAAATTGATCCATAGATTTTTTATCCACGTGAGGCGAACGATTGACAGTGAATTTCTCAATGCGTGTTGGCATTGGAACAGGACCTGCAACTCGAGCGCCTGAACGTTTGGCAGTCTCGACGATTTCACCTACAGATTGATCGATCACTCGGTGATCAAACCCTTTTAGGCGGATTCTTATTTTTTGTGCACTCATAATAGATGTTTATTGTTTGTTGTTTATTTGAATTAGTTATTAAATATTTATTGGATAAGATTAGCGTTGAGAATTTGCTTTAGAATATTCTCGGGATTCATGCTGTAAGAGGCACGCCCCTTACTTAAAGAGCGAACTGTTGTGGAATAACCAAACATTTCCGAAAGTGGAACACTCGCTGAGATAATTGAATAGAGTCCTCGTGTACTCATATTTTGTATTTGCCCACGACGACGGTTTAAATCACCCATAATGTCCCCTTGATATTCATCGGGGGTTTCGACTTCTACTTGCATCATAGGCTCAAGAAGCATCGGTTGAGACGCTTCCATCGCTTCTTTAAAGGCGAATATACCCGCCATCTTAAATGCCATCTCTGAAGAATCCACTTCATTGTAGGTTGCATCGTAGAGGGTAGCTTTAAAGTCAGTCACTGGGTAGCTAGCAATCACACCATTATTGGCGGCTTCTCGAATGCCTTCCAAGGTAGGCTCGATATATTCTTTAGGAATACAGCCTTCAGGAAGTTTATTTTCAATAACAATTCCAGCCCCTCGCTCTAGAGGTTCAACTCGAATACAAGCATGTCCATATTGTGGATTCTCTACTGTTTGGCGAATGAATCGACCTTCACCAGTGGCCAGTACACCAAATGCTTCTCGGTAGGCAATCTGTGGTCGCCCCGCTTCTGCTTGTACTTTAAATTCTCGGAATAAACGATCACGAATGATTTCTAGGTGCAATTCACCCATTCCTGAAATGAGAGTTTGTCCCGTATCCTCATTGGTTGTGACAAAAAAAGTCGGATCTTCTTCGGATAGTCGCTCAAGCCCCTGTTCTAGTTTATCCTGATCTGCTGTTGTTTTAGGCTCAATTGACATTGAAATAACTGTTTCCGGGAAAGTCGGTGGCTCCAATCGCATAGGATGGCTTTTTTCACAAAGTGTATCACCTGTGACCACATCCCTTAAGCCGACGATTCCACAAATATCTCCAGAGTGAGCCACTTCTATATCTTCACGAGCATCTGCTTTCATGATCAGCAAACGGGCTATGCGTTCAGTCTTCCCTGTCCGAGGATTAAGCAAGGCCATACCTTTTTTCAAAGTGCCTGAATAAATTCGGAAAAACACCAATTTACCGACATACGAGTCGTTCATTAATTTGAAAGCAAGGCCGCTTAATTTCGCTTGGTCGTCGGGAACAATTGAAAGCTCTTTACCCTTTAAATCTTCAGCACTAATTGCCGGCAAGTCGAGAGGACACGGTAGATAATTGACGATCGAATCCAACAAGGCCTGTACACCTTTGTTTTTAAAAGCTGTGCCTGGCATGACTGGGCAGAAATCCAGTGCAATGGTGGATTTACGAATCACAGATTGAAGAAAATCCGCTTCGATACTTTCCCCTTCCAAATATTTTTCAGCGAGTGCTTCGTCGCAATCGGCTAAAGTTTCGATGAGTGATTCTCGTTCAAATTCAGCACTCTCAAGTAAGTCTTGAGGAATAGGTTCAATATGAAAAGCATTTCCTGAGCTGTCTTTTTCATCAAAGATAACCGCTTCCATTTTTACGAGATCGATCATGCCGATGAAATTTTCCTCACCATCATTCTCCTGAATTATTGGAATAAATATCGCTTTCGCCTTGGCATCCAATCGTTTTTTCATCGATTCGATTGCCTCCGAAAAATTGGCCCCAACTCGATCCATCTTGTTAATGAAGGCAATACGCGGTACTTGGTATTTTTCCATTTGTCGCCACACTGTCTCAGATTGTGGCTGAACCCCAGCAACCGCACAGAAAACCGCAACCGCTCCATCGAGCACTCGTAGTGAACGCTCCACTTCAGCAGTGAAATCAACATGGCCAGGCGTATCGATTAAATTGATTTGGTGCTCAATTCCTGAATAGATCCCATTTTTGTTGGTCCAATTACAAGAAATAGCGGCAGATGTGATGGTGATACCTCGCTCACGTTCTTGTTCCATCCAATCGGTCACGGAACTTCCTTCATGAACCTCGCCCATCTTGTGGACGACTCCTGTGTAGTATAAAATTCTTTCTGTAGTAGTTGTTTTTCCTGCATCTATGTGAGCGGCTATACCAATATTTCTCGTATATTCCATTGGGAACTTACGTTCTTGGGCATTCTGAGAAACTGTTTTCTGGGCTGACATAAATAAACTGGAAAAGAACAAAAAGAAAAAGCGAAGAAAGGGTTAAACCTTTACCATCGCAAGTGTGCAAATGCACGATTGGCTTGCGCCATGCGGTGAGTCTCTTCTTTCTTCTTCACAACTCCACCTGTATTGTTGTAAGCATCAATGATTTCATCGGCTAATGCTTCATCCATAGCCACACCCTTACGCTTACGAGCTGAACTGATCATCCAGCGAAAGGCTAATGTTTGTTGGCGCTCAAATGCGATCTCTACCGGCACTTGATAGGTAGCACCACCGACTCGACGACTTTTGACTTCGATCTTTGGTCGTGCATTTTCTAAAGCACCCATCACTAAATCTACGGGATCTCCTTTAGCCAACTTCTCACTCACTCTTTGGAAAGCAGTGTACACGATGCGTTGTGCAACTGTACGTTTACCACGCTCCATAATCATATTCACTAAATTAGTCACTAATGTACTGTTATAGCGAGGATCTGGAATTACTGGACGTTTAACGGCTTGGCGACGACGAGACATATTTCTTAAAAAATTATTTGGTTATAAATGAAAAATTTGTTGGCTTATTCTTTTGGACGCTTCACTCCATATTTAGAGCGACTACGACGACGTTTTTCGACACCCACGCAATCTAGAGTTCCACGGACAATATGATAACGCACACCTGGAAGGTCTTTTACACGACCGCCTCGTACCAATACAATACTGTGCTCTTGTAAGCTGTGACCTTCATCAGGAATGTAAGCAATCACTTCCATACCGTTAGTGAGACGTACTTTAGCCACTTTACGAATCGCTGAATTCGGTTTTTTAGGCGTACGAGTCATCACTTGAACACAAACACCTCGACGAAAAGGATTACGGTCTAGAGCACGAGACTTAGACTTAACTTTTTGTATGATTCGAGGTGAACGAACGAGTTGATTAATAGTTGGCATTGTATTTTGTGTGTATCTAAATTGATTTCTTGTATATGGAAAAGTTCGCAAACCTAGCATTTACGCACTTGTGTGCAAGCTATTTGTTTAAAATTTCTAATTTTTTGTAAAACGAACATAGTTATCTTAACCGGCTTCTTCTGATTCAGCAGGTGCTTCATCGGCAGAAACTTGACCTTCTGCATTTTCTGGAGCTTCCGATAAACCAGGCACTTGGTTTAAATCGACCTCAGGAGTTGGAATAGCCACACCTTCGACATGCTTTGCTGCTTCTTCAGGTGATAGTTGTTCCATATCAGCACCGAGTGTATCGATTTTCAATCGACGGTAGGCAGGAAGCCCTGTTCCGGCAGGAATTAAGTGACCCATGATCACATTTTCCTTAAAGCCTTTGAGCCAGTCTACTTTGCCGAGTGTTGATGCATCGGTAAGAACACGAGTGGTTTCTTGGAAGGATGCAGCTGAGATAAAGGACTCTGTTTCAATCGATGATTTTGTGATACCAAGCAATACAGGCTCACCTTCAGCTGGCTTACCACCCGCTTCATCAATTTCATCATTTGATTTCATGAATTCAAAGCGATCGACTTGCTCACCCCAGAAGAATTCTGAGTCGCCTGGATCGGTAATTCTTACCTTCTTGAGCATTTGTGCAATAATCACCTCAATGTGCTTATCGTTAATCGTCACACCTTGTAAGCGATACACTTTTTGAATTTCTTCGATCAGGTAATCACACACTTTCTCACGACCTAAGATTTCTAAGAGTTCATGTGGGTCTGCAGCACCTTCAGTCAAGTGCTGTCCTTTATGAACAAGGTCACCGATTTGAACTAATAAATGTTTTCCATGAGGGATTAAGTGAACCTCTTCATTTCCAGTTTCTGGATCGGTCACGAGTAATTTCTTCTTACCACGTAGCGTTCCGTCAACAGATACAACACCATCAATCTTAGCCATCTCGGCAGCTTCCTTAGGACGACGTGCTTCAAATAATTCAGCAACACGAGGAAGACCCCCTGTAATATCTTGTGTCTTAGAAGCTTGGCGAGGTGTTTTTGCCAACATAGCACCTTGTGTAATCGTGTCTTTTTCATTCACTACGATCTGTGCACCCGTTGGAATTGCGTAGGTCGCAATCACTTTCTTGCCGTCTAAGATTTCGATCTGAGGATTTAGGTCGTCTTTGTGTTCAACAACCACCGTTGTAATTTGGCCTGAAGAATCATCCATCTCACGTTTAACAGTCACTCCAGGAATCATATCGCTGAAGCCAATCTTACCGCCCTTTTCTGAAAGAATTGGAATGTTATGTGGATCCCACATAGCAAGTACCTCACCCTTCTTGATGCTACCGCCATCAGGTTGTGTTAATACTGAACCAACTACAATCTTGTAATCTTCAAGCACACGACCGTTTTCATCTAAGATTAGGACTGAACCTGTCTTATTGAGTACGATACTTGCACCATCACTGGTTTGAACGATTCTTAAATTTTTATACTGAACAGTACCACCGGTACGGACTTTAATTTCAGGATTCTTGAAAACACCACTAGCAATACCACCAATGTGGAAAGTACGCATGGTCAACTGTGTACCAGGCTCACCAATTGACTGAGCCGCAATAATACCCACAGAGGCACCACGCTCAACCATTGAATTAGTTGCTGGGTTAATTCCGTATTCAAGTGCTGTAACACCAATCTTCTTACGAGTAGTCAGAGCGGAAAGTACTTTAACTTTCTCAATGCCTACTTCATCTATCTTGTGTGCTATCGCCTCCGTGATGATTTCACCATTTTTGACAATAATTTCATCAGGATTTAAAGGATTCTTAATATCATTGGATGAACAACGACCGACAATTCGATCGAATAAGCTAACGATTTCATCATCCCCTTCATAAATTGCATATTTCCAAATACCTGTACGGTTTCCGTCATCATAAGCTTCAACGATGCAATCCATTGCAACATCACAAAGCTTACGAGTCATATAACCCGCATCCGCAGTTTTCAGAGCAGTATCGGCAAGACCTTTACGAGCACCGTGTGTTGAAATAAAGTATTCTAATACAGATAGACCTTCACGGAATGAAGAGAGAATCGGGCGTTCGATAATTTCACCCGATGGTTTAGCCATCAATCCACGGGTACCACACAACTGTCTAACCTGCTGTTTGTTACCACGAGCACCAGAATCCATCATTAAGAAAACAGGATTCATCGCTTCTTGTCCTGAATTTTCTTTCAATTCATCAAATACCGCTTTGGCGATTTCATCCGTTGTACCTGTCCAGATGTCGATGATCTTATTGTATCGTTCCCCTTCGGTGATGATACCTTTTTTGTACTGACCTTCAACTTCGTCAATTTTCTTACGAGCTTGCTTAACGATTTCTGGTTTTGATTCAGGGATGATCATGTCATCAATACCGATGGACACACCTGCTTTTGTTGCGATTTTAAAGCCAACATCTTTCAAGACATCTAGGGTCTTAACTGTTTCCGCTTTGCCCACTTTTCGGTAGGTTTCTAAAATAATATCACCCAATTTGCCCTTAGCTACAGGGAAATTAATGAATCCTAATTCTTTTGGCCAAATAGTATTGAAGATAACACGACCGACTGTAGTGCAGATGATTTTATCATTTGCATTACCGTATGAAGTATTTTCGTTGCCATAATCCGGATTGATAAAATTGATCCAATCTTTGACATCTAGTGCACCATCCGCCACAGCTGTGTCGAGCTCGTCTTCATCGACGATCATAGGTAGACGCTTGCCCTTAGGTGCTTTGTATCTTGGTTCACAGGTTAAGAAATAAGAACCTAAAACAATATCTTGTGACGGAGTCAAAATAGGCTTACCGCTAGATGGCGAGAAAATGTTGTGTGTCGCCATCATCAAAGTCTTCGCTTCCATGACTGCTTCCAATGAAAGCGGAACGTGAACCGCCATTTGGTCACCATCGAAGTCCGCATTGTATGCAGTACAAACAAGTGGGTGAACACGAATCGCATCCCCTTCAATAAGTACTGGCTCAAATGCTTGTATAGATAAGCGGTGCAAAGTTGGCGCACGATTCAAGAGAACAGGATGCCCTTTGGTCACTTCTTCCAAAATATCCCATACCTCAGGTGATTGTTTTTCAATCATCTTACGAGCACCACGTACAGTATGCACGAATCCAAGCTCTTTTAGGCGACGAATAATAAAAGGTTCAAATAAAACCAATGCCATTTTCTTAGGTAAACCACACTGGTTCAATTTAAGCTCTGGTCCAGTAACAATAACTGAACGACCTGAGTAGTCCACACGTTTACCAAGAAGGTTTTGACGGAAACGTCCTTGCTTACCTTTAAGCATATCAGAAAGTGATTTCAAAGGACGATTGCCCGCACCAGTCACTGCACGCCCATGACGACCATTATCAAATAAGGCATCGACAGCTTCTTGAAGCATACGCTTTTCATTGTGAATAATCACATCAGGTGTCTTCAACTGTAAGAGATTCTTTAGACGATTGTTACGATTGATCACACGACGATATAAATCGTTTAAATCAGATGTAGCAAAACGACCCCCTTCAAGAGGAACAAGAGGTCTCAAATCAGGCGGGACCACTGGCAATGCTTCGAGCACCATCCAATCTGGATTGGAGCCTGAATTGATGAAGCCTTGAATTGTCTTTAATCGTTTAGAAACTTTCTTTTTGATCTGCTTTGAGCGAGTCGCATGCATTTGCTCATTCAATTCGACAACAGTCGCTTGTAAGTCGACACGCTTAAGAGCATCACGGACAGCCTCGGCACCCATTCCAGCAATGAATGAATCTTCACCGTACTCATCTTGTGCTTGCAAATATTCTTGCTCGGTTAGCAATTGACGCTCTTCAAGAGGCGTTTTACCTGGATCGATCACCAAGTAGTTTTCGTAATAAATAACACGCTCAAGGTTTCTTGCAGTGATGTCGAGCAAGAGGCCTAAACGACTTGGCATACTCTTCAAGAACCAAATATGAGAAACTGGAACGGCTAATTCGATGTGCCCCATACGGTCACGACGAACTCGTGAAACAGTGACCTCAACACCACATCGGTCACAAATAACACCCTTGTATTTGATTCGCTTATATTTTCCACACGCACATTCGTAATCCCTTACTGGGCCAAATATACGCTGACAAAATAGACCGCCTGGTTCAGGCTTAAATGTACGATAATTAATCGTCTCAGGGTTTTTGACTTCCCCTCTAGACCAATCACGAATGGCTTCCGGAGAAGCGACTGTGATTTTAACATGATCAAACGACTTTGTTGCTTCGTAACCTAATATATCTCGTGCGACTTCTGTACTCATATTTTTAAAAATTATTGGTTAATACTTATCCTTGATCGGCTATGCCATTTCCTAATTCAAATTTACCTTCAGATTCCAAACGGACGTCTAAACATAAACTTTGGATTTCCTTCATCAAAACGTTGAATGATTGAGGTGTACCTGCATTCAAGCTATTATCTCCTTTAACCAGAGATTCATAAATGCGAGTTCTACCTGTCACATCATCTGATTTAACAGTTAACAATTCCTGCAAGGTGTAAGCTGCACCATAAGCTTCTAGGGCCCAAACTTCCATCTCTCCAAATCGCTGACCACCATACTGAGCTTTACCTCCAAGTGGTTGCTGTGTGATTAAGCTGTAAGGTCCAACCGCACGTGCGTGAATCTTTGATGCGACTAGGTGGTTAAGTTTCAACATATACATGTAACCCACCACAACTTCTTGGTGAATCTTTTCACCAGAGCGACCATCATACAATACACTCTTACCTGTCTTTGGAAGATCTGCTTCTTCTAAATACTCACGGACTCGTTTTTCTGAAATACCATCAAAAATAGGAGTCGCCACAGTGAGTCCGAGTTTCTTACAAGCCCAACCCAAATGTGTTTCCAAAACTTGTCCCACATTCATTCGTGAAGGCACCCCAAGAGGATTCAAACAAATTTCAACAGGTGTACCATCCTCTAAGTGAGGCATATCTTCTTCGGCAACAATCTTTGCGACCACACCTTTGTTTCCGTGTCGTCCAGCCATCTTATCGCCGACTTGCATTTTACGCTTTTTAGCAATGTAAACTTTTACGCTCTTTACCACTCCTTGTTCGGCGTCTTCTCCAGTTTCAACACCTTCGATCTTACGCTCTTTTTCGTAGTCTAATTCATCAAACTTACCTTGATAATTTTCAACGATCTCCATGATCTTAATGCGAACAGGAGAAGGATCGATTTCGATAAATTTAGAAACTGCAGCTAAGCGACGAAGTAAAGTTTTTGTAATCTTACGATTCGCTGGAATGATAATCTCATCCGTCTCGCTGTTTTTAACATCGAGAGGAATCTTCTCACCCAACAAGATGTTGGATAGAGCTTCGGTAAGATCTTCACGTAAACGATCACTTTGTGAACGATACTCTTCATTGATCTTCTTGATCATTCTGCGTTTGTCTGAAGCAGACATTTGCTCTGATTCGCCATCGACACGTGCTGAAACTTTGACGTCCATGATAATACCACGAATGCCTGATGGAACAACGAGTGATGTATCTTTAACATCTGCAGCTTTCTCACCAAAAATCGCACGCAGTAGTTTCTCTTCAGGAGCCAGTTCAGTTTCTGATTTCGGCGTGATCTTACCGACTAAAATATCTCCCGGCTTTACTTCAGCACCCACACGAATCACACCATCGTGATTCAAGTCTTTTAGGGCTTCTTCACCGACATTTGGAATATCACGAGTGATTTCTTCAGGTCCTAATTTAGTATCACGAGCAGTGACTTCAAATTCATCAATATGAATTGAAGTGAAGATATCTTCTTTAACAATCTTCTCAGAGATTAAAATCGCATCTTCGAAATTGTAACCATTCCAAGGCATAAAGGCGACAAGGATATTGCGTCCTATCGCTAATTCACCCTTATCGGTTGAAGCACCATCGGCGATTACTTCTCCCTTTTTCACGGGCTGTCCCTTGACCACAATTGGTTTTTGATTGAAGCAAGTTCCAGCATTTGAACGCATGAACTTTCTCAATTTATAAACATAGATATCTTTCTTCTCATCGGTTTGGATATCGTGTGTTTTTGCTGGTAGGCTACCGTCTTTAGTTAAAATAATTTGATTGGCATCTACGGACGCAATAATTCCGTCAATCGAAGCAATTTCTACTGTCTTAGAATCAATTGCTACACGATTTTCAATTCCTGTTCCAACAAATGGAGCCTCAGATTGTAAAAGAGGTACGCCTTGTCGTTGCATGTTAGAACCCATCAATGCACGGTTCGCATCATCATGCTCTAAGAAAGGAATCAGACCGGCAGCAACTGATACAAGTTGCTTCGGTGACACGTCCATGTAATCAACTTCTTTTCCAGATAATTCTAAAACTTCATCTTGGTTACGGCAGGTTACACGACCTGTTAACATACCCTTGGAATCAATTTCTGAATTCGCTTGAGCGATCATAAATGGTTCTTCTTGGTCAGCATTTAAATACTCAATTTCATCCAGCACTTTTCCTTTCACCACTTTTCGATAGGGCGTTTCGATGAAACCAAACTCATTAATTCGAGAGTAAAGACTGAGTGAATTGATCAAACCAATATTTGGACCTTCAGGTGTTTCAATTGGGCAGATACGTCCATAGTGTGATGGGTGAACGTCACGCACTTCAAAACCAGCACGCTCACGATTCAAACCACCAGGCCCAAGTGCAGAGAGACGACGTTTGTGTGTGAGCTCGGCCAATGGATTAATTTGATCCATAAATTGAGAAAGTTGGCTTCGTGCAAAGAAATCACGAATAACGGTACTCAATGCTTTTGGATTAATCAATTTCTGAGGTGTAATCGAATCGACACTTTGATCGTATAAAGTCATACGCTCTTTCACGAGACGCTCTGTTCGTGCTAATCCGATACGACATTGGTTAGCAAGCAATTCGCCAACTGTACGGATACGACGACTACCCAAGTGATCGATATCATCTAAAGTTCCTTCACCACGTTTGAGGCGAGTTAAATACTTAGTTGCCTGAACAATATCTTCGGCACAGACCACACGGAAATCGAGATCGATATCCATCTTTAGTTTTTGGTTGAGCTTATAGCGTCCAACACGGCCTAAATCATAACGTCTTGGATCTTGGAAGAGACGTTTCAACAAAGCTTTGGCATTTGCTGTTGTTGGTGGCTCACCAGGTCTTAGGCGTTTGTAAATGTCTTTTAACGCTTCCTCTTCATTCTGAGTTGGATCTTTTTTCAAGCAACGTATGATTGCACCGTCATCAACTGAGGTATCAATTGCTAAAACTTTTTTCAGTCCTGCTTTAGCAAATGAACGAATGATCGTTTTTGTTAAAGGCTCGAATGCTCTGGCTAAAACAACTCCTTCATCTCCGTCGACAATGTCTTCTGTAAGAATAAAGTTAGAAACCGTTTCTAGCTTAAGAGCATTGGCAACTGAGATTTCTTCAAGATTGTAGAACAAATTAAGAATCTCAGAATCTGAACTGTAACCCATTGCTCGCAATAAGGTCGTTAATAAAAATTTTCTTCTTCTACGACGACGATCTAAATAAACATATAGAAGATCATTTTGATCGAATTGTACTTCTAGCCATGTACCTCGATCTGGAATGATACGATAGGCATGTAAAATCTTTCCACTCGTATGAACGGATTCTTCAAAAGCAATGCCAGGTGAACGGTGTAATTGGCTAACCACAACTCGCTCGGCACCATTGATAATGAATGAACCTCTTTCTGAAATCATGGGGAATTCACCAAAAAAGATTTCTTCATCTTTAATGTTTTCTCCTTCTCGCAAACGGAGTTTAACATAAAGTGCAACTGAATAGGTTAAACCTTCACGGATCGCTTCAATTTCCGACATTGCTGGCGGAGTGACATTGTAACTCACGTATTCCAAATGACTGCGGGCATCATAACTTTCAATAGGAAAGACTTCAGAGAACACTGCTTCGAGTCCCACAGGCTTTCGAGCCGTTGGTGCAGCATCCATTTGTAAAAATTCATTGAATGATTGAATTTGATTCTCAATCAGATTGGGTGGTTGAATCACTTCCTTGAGTTGACCGAAATTTTTGCGAGAAGACATAGTCGTTAGTCAGTTGTTAGGTTTAGAAAATTAATTGAATAGATTTCAGTTGGAATATTTTGAGAAAAACAACAAGGCGAGCTTCCTCATTTGAATGAGGAAGTCGCCTAATCGTTGAAATTATATGATAATATTAATATCGTTTAATTGGATTAAAAAAAATTATTTTAATTCGACTTTAGAACCAGCAGCTTCGAGTTTCTTTTTGATCTCTTCTGCTTCGTCTTTAGCTACACCTTCCTTGACTGGTTTTGGTGCACCTTCAACTAACTCCTTAGCTTCTTTAAGGCCTAATCCAGTGATCGCACGGACTTCCTTAATTGCGGCAATCTTGTTGCCTCCAGCTTCAGTTAGAATGACGTCAAACTCGTCTTTTTCTTCAGCAGCGGCTTCGCCTCCACCAGCAGCAGCACCACCAGCGGCAGCAACAGCAACAGGAGCAGCAGCACTTACGCCCCACTTCTCTTCGAGTTCTTTAACGAGATCGGCAACTTCCAAAACTGTTTGGTTGCTGAGCCAATCGATTACTTGATCTTTTGTTATATCTGACATGTTGTTTACCTTTCAATTGATTAGCACTCTTTATTCAGAGTATTTAAGGAGAGTTTCCCCCTAATCGGATTATTAAGATTTATTAGTTTGTTATCGCCCCGTATTTGGGGGCCATAAAATTTTATGCGTTGTTGCCTCCTTCTTCTCGAACTTTTGCCTGCAATACGTTAACAAGTCCTTGTGGTACTGCATTGATAATACGAACGAAACCAGTTCCTGGTTGTGTGAGCAAGCCAAGCAACTGAGCACGTAGAACTTCGAGTCCTGGAAGTTTTGAAAGTGCCTCGATTTCGTCTTTAGACAAAGCACGTTCGTTCATGACTCCGGCCTTAAGCTCTACTTTTTCTTTCTTTTTGAAGAAATCAAAAATAACTTTTGCCACTCCGGACGGATTGTTTCCTCCAACGACGATTGCCGTAGGGCCTGCTAAGTGCTCCCCAAGATCGGGTAATGAGCGCTCTTTGGCGACTACATTAAGCAAGGTATTTTTCACCACATGAAATTCTGCATCATGCTCGGCTAATTGCCCTCTTAATTCAGCGATTTCATCCACTGTGATTCGCTCGTAATTCGTTAAATACACATAGTCTGATTTGTCTAAATGTGTTTTTACTTCTTCTGCTAAATATTTTTTTTCAAGTCTCATATGCTTACTATCTTTTGATTGTTATTTGATGTAAGGTGCAGTATCTACGCTTATACCTGGGCTCATTGTAGCACTGATGGTTAAGCTCTTTAGATACGGCCCAGTAACAGATGAAGGTCTTGCTTCAATTAAGGCGTTGATTGCTGCTTCTGTATTTTCTGCAATCTGTGCTTCATTGAATGAACGCTTTCCGACAACGACAGCTACATTTGCTGTTTTATCCATTTTAAATTCTACACGTCCTGCTTGAACGAGTTTAATCGCTGCAGGGATGTCATCACTCACTGTGCCAGATTTAGGATTTGGCATCAATCCTCTAGGACCTAGAACACGAGCTACGGTACGCACGCTTTTCATCGCACTTGTTGTAGATAGTGCGACATCGAAGTCAGTCCAACCTCCTGTTACTTTTTCAATAAGGTCTTCGAGTCCCGCCGCATCGGCTCCGTTATCGAGTGCTTCTTGAGGATTTTCGGTAAAGACAATCACGCGGACTGTTTTACCACTTCCGTGAGGCAACTGTAATGTGCCTCGTACCATTTGATCACTCTTACGAGGATCGACAGTAAGATGAGCATATAATTCAACGGTTTCGTCAAATTTTGCTTTAGGTAATGTATTCAGTAACGCAGACGCATCTTGAAGCGAGTAAGATTGAGTGAAATCAACTTTACTAGCAGCTTCTTTGTAACGTTTGCTTCCCTTGATTTGCTGGGTGAGCATAATAGTATATCTCCTTGATTTTTAGTTAATAAATTAGTCAGCGATTTCCAGTCCCATAGAACGTGCGGTACCGGCAATGATATGAAATGCTTGGTCGTCATCGTTGGCATTTAAATCCTTACGTTTGATGTCAACGATTTCTAGTACTTGCTTGCGAGTGACTGTACCCACTTTATCTCGGTTAGGAACACCTGAGCCTTTAGCAATACCTGCAGCTTTCTTTAATAAGACTGCCGCTGGGGGGGACTTTAAAATGAAACTAAAAGAACGGTCTGCATACACAGTAATGACGACTGGTAAAATCATACCCGCTTGATCCTTTGTTTTCGCATTAAACTCCTTACAAAATCCCATGATGTTGACACCTTGTGCACCCAAAGCAGGTCCAACCGGTGGTGCTGGGTTCGCAGATCCAGCAGGTAGTTGTAAACGAATTTCTCCAATTATTTTTTTAGACATGATAAATTAATTTTCCTCGGCTCTTTCGATTTGCCAATATTCTAGTTCAACTGGGGTGTAACGCCCAAAAATAGATACAGAAACTTTAAGTTTCCCTTTTTCAGGATCAATCTCTTCGATTTTTCCATCCAAATTCATAAATGGCCCATCGTTAACTTTAACAATCTCGCCAATTTCATATTCAATCTTCGGCTTTTCTTTGCCTTCTGCGTCTTCTACTTGATTGATAATACGATCGATCTCGGCTTTTTTCAATGGACTTGGATTGTCCCCACCGACAAAATTAATCACACCTTGTGCTTCTCGAATAAAGTACCATGGCTTTTGCAGTAGTTTTCCATCGTCATCATATAGACGCATCTTAACAAAAATATAACCTGGGTAAAATTTTCGTGTTTTAGACGTTTTCTTGCCATTTTTCACTTCTGTAACCACCTCCGTAGGCATAAGCACTTCAAAGACAAGTTCCTCCATCTCTTCAATTTCAATAAATTTATCGAGATAGCGTTTGGCTTTTTGCTCTTGGTTAGAGAGTGTCTGGACGGCGTACCATTGAGGTCCGGTAACTGATGTAGCAGCTGACATAAATTAGTGTAGGAAAGCGAGTTTAGCGAACAAGTGACGTAAGAAATTCAACTCCGTTGAGTAAGGAAAAGTCGGACAGAGCAATAAAAGTTCCCAAAAGTACGGTAGCCAATAGAACCACAATCGTTGAATCCCTTAATTCGACAAATGTTGGCCACGAAGCTTTTTTTAACTCAGTGATCATTTCTGAGAAGAATTCTCTTATACTGCGAAATGGATTTTTCATAGATTTATGATTTTGATATTTATTAGTAAAGAAATGGCAGGAGAGGAGGGACTCGAACCCACAACTTACGGTTTTGGAGACCGTTGCTCTACCAATTGAACT
>JAQCDT010000180.1 GCA_027620575.1 Verrucomicrobiota bacterium | reverse complement strand
AATTGGAAGGTCAAGACCTTTATTTGATGATGACATATTTGATCAAAACGAAAAGCTTAAAGATTTGGTGCAAAAAAGTCGCTTTTTAGTGATCGGTGGTGCTGGCTCTATTGGTCAGGCCGTTACACGTGAAATCTTTAAGCGAAATCCGCTTTCGCTGCATGTTGTTGATATCAGTGAAAATAACATGGTGGAGTTAGTGCGAGATATTCGTAGTGCCTTGGGCTATATAAATGGTGAGTTCAAAACTTTTGCGATTGATTGTGGAAGTATCGAATTCGAGGCACTGATGCGAAGCAGTAAGACATATGATTATGTTCTTAACCTATCTGCATTAAAGCATGTCCGGAGTGAAAAAGACCCATTCACCTTGATGCGGCTTATTGAAGTCAATGTACTTAATACTATTAAAACCATTAAAATGGCTGAAGCGCAGGGCACCAAAAAATATTTTTGTGTTTCAACAGATAAAGCAGCAAACCCCGTAAATATGATGGGTGCGAGTAAACGTATTATGGAAATGTTCCTTATGCGTGAAAGTGAGACTATTGAAATTTCAACAGCGAGATTCGCTAATGTCGCTTTTTCTGATGGTTCACTACTACATGGATTTAATCAACGTTTCGCTAAACGACAACCTATTTCAGCACCAAATGATGTGAGGCGTTATTTTGTAACCCCACAGGAATCAGGTGAGCTCTGTCTTATGTCTTGCTTGCTAGGTGAAAACCGTGACATATTTTTCCCGAAATTAAGTGAGGACTTAGACTTAATTACGTTTTCTGATATTGCTGAACGCTTTGTAATAAATCTAGGTTTTGAACCGTTCCATTGTTCAAGTGAGCAAGAAGCTCGAGATCGATCGGAAGAACTCATTAAGTCGAAGCTATGGCCTTGTTATTTCTTTCAAACGGACACTTCGGGTGAAAAAGATTTTGAAGAGTTTTTTACTGCCGGCGAAAGGTTGGATATGTCGCGCTTCGACAATCTTGGCGTGATTAAAAACGAGTCTATCTATGACTCTACTCAGCTCGATAATTTTCTTTTAGAAATAGGCAATATGCGTGCCTCAAAAACTTGGGGAAAAGACAGGTTAGTCGACTTATTTAATCGTATGATTCCTGATTTTAATCATAAAGAAACTGGGAAATATTTAGATGGGCGGATGTAAAAATGAAAAGAATCTTTGATGTAGCTTTGTCCTTTTTTGCCTTGTTAGTACCCCTAACTTTAATACTTCGTATAACTGGAGAAGGTGAAATTTTCTATATGCAGCCACGAGTTGGTTTAAACGGAGAATTATTCAATATTTTTAAGTTCGCGACTATGCTTAAAAATAGCCCTAATATTGGTTCGGGTACGCTCACTATGCGAAATGATGCAAGAGTCCTTCCGATTGGAGTATTTTTACGAAAAACGAAAATTAATGAGCTTCCACAGTTATTGAATATTTTGTTCGGTCATATGAGTATAGTGGGGCCGAGACCTCTAGTGCCTTCTGGCGAGGCAAACTACACTACTAGTCAGGCTATTATTATTAGATCTGTTCGCCCTGGGGTGACAGGCATAGGTTCTCTGATGTTGAGGGATGAAGAGAGTTTTTACGCCCACCGTTCCGATGCACACGATTTTTACAAAAATGAAATATCCCCCTATAAGGCGTCGCTTGAAATCTGGTATGTTGAAAACCAATCTTTTCAGTTAGATATACAAATACTCGTTTTAACAGCGGCAGCAATCTTATTCCCCAATCTTAGGGTGGAAAAAACGTTTTCTTCTTTGCCAGAGATGCCAATTTCCATTTCAGATTCAAAGCTTTAAAGTTTTGCGATAGATTTAATGCGGTTATCAGTGAATTGATTTAAGAAATAACTATTAGGATTAATAATGAAAATACTCGTTACAGGCGGTGCAGGCTTTATTGGTAGCGCTGTGATCCGTTTAATTAACAGCCAAACGAATTTCGCAGTTATCAATTTAGATAAATTGACCTATGCAGGTAACGTTGATTCTTTGCCTGGCATTATCGACTCGCAAAGATACTCTCATGAACAAGTTGATATATGTGACGGTCAAGCACTGGCTAGAGTATTTGAAGAGCATCAACCTACCTGTGTTATGCATTTGGCTGCAGAAAGCCATGTTGATCGCTCCATTGATGGGCCTACTGACTTTATCAATACCAATATAACGGGTACTTTTAATTTACTTGAGGCAGCAAGAAAATACTTTGATGTTCTAAATGCTGCTGAACAAAAGCAATTTCGCTTTCATCATATATCTACAGATGAGGTATATGGTGATTTGGAAGGCACTGACGATTTATTTACCGAGCAAACACCCTATTCACCGTCATCACCTTACTCTGCAAGTAAAGCGGCTTCTGATCATTTAGTCAGGGCTTGGGGTCGTACCTATGGTCTTCCTGTAATTATTACTAACTGCTCAAATAATTATGGGCCATACCATTTTCCAGAAAAACTCATCCCCCATGTAATCCTCAATGCAATTCATGGTAAACCCCTGCCGATTTATGGTAACGGTTTGCAGATACGTGATTGGCTGTATGTGGAGGACCATGCAAAAGCCTTAATAAAGGTTGTCACTGAGGGTGAAGTCGGAGCAACCTATAATATTGGTGGGCACAACGAAAAAACTAATCTTGAAGTGGTTCATACTATTTGCGATCTTCTCGAAGAGCTCGCTCCTGAAAAACCATTAGGAATAGAAAAGTATCGAGATTTAATAACCTTTGTTAAAGATCGTCCAGGTCATGATGCTCGTTATGCTATTGATGCTTCAAAAATTGAGCGTGAACTTGGTTGGGTGCCAGAGGAGTCATTTGAAACTGG
>JAQCDT010000012.1 GCA_027620575.1 Verrucomicrobiota bacterium | reverse complement strand
ACTATCTATGGGTCATCCTTCATAGAGCAAGAGAACAGCTAAAGGAACTTCTCAATGACAACTGGATCAATAAAGACTCAAAATAATAAAAAATTATTATGTTCACATGTAAACAGGTATCGAATTCGCTCAATAAGAAAAACTTTCAGGATCTCCCATTTTGGAAACGTGTACTGATAAAATTGCATGTAAAATTATGTGTATTTTGTGGGAAATATAATACTCAAGTCATTGATACACATGAAATGTGTCGGGAGTTGATTAAAAATGAAGAAAATGCACACGATTCGGAATGTTGTGATATTTGCCTAGAAGAAGAAAACAAAGAGGCGATCAAGGAAAAGATTCGTCAATCGACTGAGTCAGCCAACCTGTAATAGGCTCTTCAAGAAAACCTATTTAGATTCTGAGTTTTTGTTAGAGCTATCTAACTGTATCTTATATTCTACTGAATCGAGCAGTGCTTCCCATGCGGCCGCTATAATATTATCACTTGCTCCAACCGTACCCCATATTGAATTCCCATCGGTAGATTCAATGTGTACACGAATGATTGCGTCTGTCCCATGTTTATTTTCAAGGATACGTACCTTAAAATCAAGTAAACGTACATCCGAAATTTGTGGAAAGACAGGAGCTAAAGCCTTATTCAATGCTTCACTTAAAGCATCCACAGGCCCTCTCGCTTCGGCCACGGTATGATGCTCTTTATCACCTATCTTAACATGTACTGAAGCCTCGGAAATAATTCGACCTAAATCCACTTGGTCACTGACCATCACTCGATAACCAACCAATTCAATCGCTTTAGGCTCTCCCTTAAGATATTGATTCAAGAGCAATTTCAAAGATGCATCAGCCGCTTCATATTCATAGCCCTTAAATTCCATCTCTTTAAGGCTATTCAAAAATTCTTTCAATTCTGGAGAACGAGAATCAATATCCAAGCCAATCTCTTTCGCCTTCATCATAATGCTACTACGCCCAGACATATCCGAAACTAATACACGAGTTTTGTTTCCTACCAATTCAGGCTTTATATGTTCATAGCTATGTTTTACTT
This sequence comes from Verrucomicrobiota bacterium, assembly GCA_027620575.1. Lineage (GTDB taxonomy): Bacteria > Verrucomicrobiota > Verrucomicrobiia > Opitutales > Coraliomargaritaceae. The sequence continues at coordinate 14,984 of JAQCDT010000012.1, read as the reverse complement.
TTGCCGCTGCATCTGCATGCACACCACCCTTATGGGCAAATGAACTTAATCCAACAAAAGGTGCTTTAGGGTCTGATGCCTGATTGGACATCTCATCAACAAATAGAGACAAACCTCTTAAATTTTCTAGATTGGATGCACAATTCAAATCACACTCCATTTTTAAAATCAGATTTGGAATAATAGCGGTTAAATTTGCATTACCATTTCGTTCACCAATTCCATTGATCGTCCCTTGAACTAATTCAGCACCAGACTCAATTCCAGCCAAGGATACTGCGACCCCAAGACCTGAATCGTTATGACAATGCACACCAATTGGAATGTCTTTTAGTGTTTCTTTGACAACTGAGACAATCTCTTGCACCTCAGAAACTAAACGTCCACCATTGGTATCACAAAGACTGAGATTAATCGCACCACCTCTTTGAGCGGCTTTTAAAGTATCGATAGCATATTCGCTATTATCTTTGAAACCATCAAAGAAATGCTCCGCATCATAGATGACATTTTTACCATTTTCTGTCAAAAAACGGACAGAATCTTCGATCATTTGCAAATTCTCCTCGGGCGTTGTACGCAAAATTTCCGTAACATGCAAAAGCCATGACTTACCAAAAATAGTGACGACCGGAGTGTCTGCTTCTAGAAGAAGTTTTAATTGTGCATCTTCTGCTGCAGATAAATTGGCTCGGCGTGTCGATCCAAATGCAACTAATTTTGCATGCTTTAAATCTAATTGCTTCGCTTCTTCAAAAAAAGCCATATCACGAGGATTAGAACCTGGCCACCCCCCCTCAATATAATCCACACCAAATTGATCCAGCTTTTCTGCGATTCTTAACTTTGCAGCCACAGTGAATGAAATGCCCTCACCTTGAGAACCATCTCTTAATGTTGTATCATATATTTTGACAGGTTTTTTAGCCATAACTTTAAAAAGTAAAAATCAGAAAATGATTAAGCAAATGAAAAAAACAATACAAAAACCAAGGAATAGTTATTTGATTACAGCCGCATTATGGCGTTTCAAGTGGCGAGAGAAAGATTGCATCACCCTCAAATGCAAAATGGCTTGGGTACAAGAATAAATCCACCAAGGTAATATCGGGGCATAGCCATGAATGGCGGCTATCAGACAATTGCTTTCTGGGAATAAGCGAAATTCAAAACGTCCTTGAGGCTCAACTTTTTTGATTAAACAGCCACCCGAAATATAAAAAGCACTGCGTTTCAAATTTGAAATACTGTAAGGAGTTGGTGTTAACTCTAATAAAAGCAAGCGACCTATAAAATAAAAAGAAATTCGCCCATCGTCGGTAATCTTTGCCGAAATGACACGGACAAATTTACGTGTTAACCATTCACTGTATTCTCTAGCAACCTGTTGGGAATTCCAAGCTAAAGGCAACGGCATCCGTTGAACGGATCGCACACGACCTTGTTTTTGCAATTTTTTTGTATCTGTCTTTTGTGTCTTACTGCGCGGATTAGCTTTTGGACTACCATCGATATCTACCGAAAGTTCAAACGAACGATCAAAACTCGTGAGTCCATCTTTCAAAGCATCGGATAAAACATTTGGCTTAGGTCTTAAGTCGTGAATCAAACTTTTCTGTAGCGGTTCGGCTAAAGCAAGGGGTACGCCTCCGAGTATAGATAACCAATGCTTAGAAAAGAAAAAGAAATTAAAAGGAATCGAAATGGAAATAAATGATCGTCCAAGTTTCTCGGCGACACGCTTGACCAACTGCTTATAGCTCATTGGCTTGTGGCCGACTAAGTCAAAAGTTCCACCTTTATAAGTTGGATCCTCAAAGCATAAACGGAAGGCACGACAAATATCATTAATATCAATTGATTGAGTCATAGAATGCGTCCATGCAGGCAAAACCATCACCGGCAAACGGCGTACTAAATTGATTAGGAGAGAAAAAGAAGAGCCACCCGGCCCAAAGATAATTCCTGCCCGCAGTACTGTGACCTTTACGGAACGGCTTCGTAAAACACCTTCAACTTCGAGACGACTTTCTAAATGAGATGATAGTCGTCTTTCCGATTCTTCAGGCATAATACCACTCAAATAGATGATATGCTCTAAGCCGGCTTCTTCAGCCGCACGAATAAAATTGTCTGCTAATATTATATCTAAGTCTCTAAAATGTCCCTGCTTAAGGCGGCTAGAAGGCACCATTGAATGAACCAAATAAATGCCATACTTACATCCTTGCAAAGCCTCGGTAACCTTAGGAAGTGAATATAAGTCACAGTTGACCCATTGCGTCGATTCATTATCCGGACTCTCTTGAGCAATTGTACTACTTCGGGTCAGTGCACGAAACCGAAAACCTGAAGCCAGTTTTTTTCTTAAATGTGTACCAACAAAACCACTGCCCCCGGCAACTGCGACTAATGGTAATTCTGTTTTTTTATCCTGATCCATTGCTTGATTCATGATCTTTATACAAGAATTCCAAAAAATCCACCCTATTCTAAATGCAAAAATCAGATTTACACGCTTGCAGAAGTAACTAGAGCCTCTAGCCTACGGCGTTTAATTTTTTATAAATAGTGTTGAATTTTTAAAAAAATTACTCAAAACCAAACAATTCAATTCTGCTTATCAATTTTCTAAAAAACAATGACAGATCTAAATCACTACAGAAATATCGGTATCTTCGCACACGTGGATGCAGGTAAAACGACTACAACTGAACGTTTTCTAAAACTTACTGGCAAGATTCATAAGCTAGGAGAAGTTCATGATGGTGCTGCTACCACTGACTTCATGGAGCAAGAGCAAGAACGCGGTATTACTATTCAATCGGCTGCCACAACTTGTTTTTGGAACGGAAGCAATAATCAATTTGAGCCTCATCGCTTTAATATCATCGATACTCCAGGGCACGTTGACTTTACAGTAGAGGTGTACCGCTCACTTAAAGTTTTGGACGGTGGTGTTGGTGTATTCTGTGGATCTGGAGGTGTTGAACCTCAATCTGAAACGAATTGGCGATATGCGAATGAGTCTAAAGTAGCTCGTTTGATTTACGTCAATAAGTTGGATAGAATTGGCGCTGACTTCTACAAAGTTGTCGAACAAGTCGAAAAAGTCCTCGGTGCAAAACCACTTGTTATGGTTTTACCGATTGGTAAAGAAAGTGAGCTTTCTGGCGTAGTGGACTTGTTGACACAAAAAGCATGGGTTTGGGATGAGAGTGGAAATCCAGAAAATTATGAAATTACAGACATCCCTGCGGATATGGTAGATCAGGCGGCTGAGTGGCGTGAAAAATTAATTGAAACAGCGGTTGAGCAAGATGACGATGCGATGGAGTCTTACTTAAATGGTGAAGAACCAAGCCTAGATGTTATCAAGCAGTGCATCCGAAAAGGGACTCGTGAACTCGCCTTTTTCCCAACCTACTGTGGATCCTCTTTCAAAAACAAAGGTGTTCAACTTATCCTCGATGCAGTCGTTGAATATTTACCCAATCCAACTGAAGTGAATCCACAACCTGAGGTTGATCCTGAAGGCAATGAGACGGGTGAATTTGCTGAAGTCGATCCGAATAAACCTTTAAGAGCTCTTGCTTTTAAAATTATGGACGACAAATACGGTGCCCTAACCTTTACTCGAATTTACTCAGGTAAAATCGAAAAAGGCATGAGTGTATTGAATACCTTCACAGGAAAGACTGAACGAATTGGGCGTTTAGCCAACGGCGTCGGGCTCGACACCAGTGAAATCGATTCAGCTCAAGCAGGTGATATTGTTGCACTCTTAGGAATGAAAACGGTTCAAACAGGACACACATTGAGTGACCCGAACAATCCAGCAACTCTTGAGCCAATGGTATTCCCAGAACCCGTTATTTCGATTGCGGTGAAACCTAAGGACAAAGGACAAGCTGAAAAACTAGGAACTGCGATTGGTAAAATGGTAGCGGAAGACCCTTCATTCCAAGTTGAAACAGACGAGAATTCGGGCGAAACGATTCTTAAAGGAATGGGTGAGCTTCACTTAGATATTAAAGTAGATATTCTAAAACGAACTTACGGAGTAGAAGCGGAAATCGGTAAGCCACAAGTCGCCTACCGTGAAACTATCACGATACCTGTTAATGATTCTTACACGCACAAGAAACAATCCGGTGGTTCAGGTCAGTTTGCGAAAATTGATTACGCAATTGAGCCATTGGAGCCAGGTTCAGGATTTGAATTTGAGTCTAAAGTAGTTGGAGGTAATGTTCCTAGAGAATTTTGGCCTGCGGTTGAAAAAGGATTTAAAAATTCTCTCGAGAGAGGTGTACTTGCTGGATACCCTACTGTAGATATTAAAGTGACCCTTGAAGATGGTGCTTTCCACGCAGTTGACTCATCCGCAGTTGCATTCGAAATTGCTTCTAAAGCCGCTTATCGTCAATCCATCCCTAAGGGAAAACCTGATATTCTAGAGCCGATTATGAAAATTGACGTTTTCTGTGGTGAAGAAAATATGGGTGACGTGATTGGAGATTTGAATCGTCGCCGAGGCATGATCAAAAGCCAAGAACCAAACGCCACTGGTATTCGTATTAAAGCGGATGCCCCATTGAGTGAAATGTTTGGCTACATCGGTCACCTCAGAACAATGACTTCTGGTCGTGGACAATTCTCGATGGAATTCTCTCACTATGCCGCCACTCCAAAGAATGTGGCTGAAGCGGTGATCAAAGAAGTTAAAGAGCGCGAAGAAGCGAAAAAGAAATAAACTTCCAGAGTAAAATCGATACAATACAAATTTACACAAAGCCCTTAATTCAATTAAGGGCTTTTTTATTGGATAAACGGTGGAAAAACATTGAAGAAAAAGATTAAAATGTTTGCACTTTCATAGTCTATTTGGCATTTCAAACCTCTAGCTAGAGAAATAATGAAAAACTCATAGAACTCAGTATGAATATACACGAATATCAAGCAAAAGAACTTCTCGATCAATATAAGGTACCAATTCCTAAAGGCATTTCTGCAAACGATGAAGCCAGCATTGATTCCGCTATTGCTCAATTAGACTCAGAAAATTTAATTGTAGTGAAAGCACAAATCCATGCAGGCGGACGAGGTAAAGGCACATTCACTGATGGATATAAAGGAGGCGTACAACTCTGCGACTCTCCCGAAAAAGCAAAATCTGCAGGCTTAGCTATGTTGGGGAATCACCTAGTAACTAAGCAAACGGGCCCTCAAGGTCGCAAGGTACAGACCTTATACTTTACTGAAGGAAGTGCTATCGACCATGAATACTATCTAGCAGTTGTGCTGGATAGAGAATCTGCACAGACAGTAATTATCGCTTCAACCGAAGGTGGAATGGACATTGAGGCCGTTGCCGAAAAAACCCCAGAAAAAATTATTCGTGTGCCTGTTTCATTAGATATGGGACTCAAACCACATCACTGTCGCCTAATCGCCTTCAAGCTTGGTTTCACTGGCAAACAAGTGAAAGAATTGTCGAACATTTTAAATGGCTTATATCGTCTAGCTATTGAAAAGAATGCTGAGCTAATTGAAATCAACCCCTTGGTCACAAACCAAGAAGGAACCTTAGTCGCACTGGATGCAAAAGTCAGCTTTGACAGTAACGCGCTTTATAAAAACCCAGATATTGCGGAACTGAGAGATACCAACGAAGAAGATCCAAAAGAAGTCGAAGCTTCTGCTTATAATCTTAACTACATTGCCCTAGAGGGAAACATCGCCTGTATGGTCAATGGTGCTGGCTTAGCTATGGCTACAATGGATATCATTAAGTCCTATGGAGGTGAACCAGCGAATTTCCTCGATGTCGGCGGAAGTGCCAATGAAGAACAAGTGACGGCTGCTTTCAAAATCATTCTATCCGATCCCAATGTGAAAGGCATCTTGGTGAATATTTTTGGTGGGATTATGAAATGCGATATTATAGCACGGGGTATTGTATCGGCAGCGAAAAATGTATCCCTATCAGTTCCATTAGTCGTTCGACTCGAAGGCACAAATGTTGAGGCAGGAAAAAAGATCTTAAAAGAAAGCGGACTTGAATTAACTTCAGCAGATAGTCTAGCGGAGGCGGCTGAAATCATCACTCAGAAAGTCACTGCGTAATTGTTACATTTAAATTGAATCAAATTTTATGAGTATATTAGTGGATAAAAATACACGCCTTGTAGTGCAAGGAATCACAGGAAATGCAGGTACTTTTCACACTCAACAATGTGTTGAATACGGAACAAATGTTGTTGCTGGAGTCACTCCTGGTAAAGGTGGACTGAAATGGGAAAACTCTGTTCCTATTTGTAATACAGTGAATGAAGCCGTTCAACAGCACGGTGCCAATACCTCGGTAATCTATGTTCCACCACCCTTTGCTGCTGATTCTATTTTAGAATCTATCGATGCAGGTATAGAACTGATTGTCTGTATCACAGAGGGCATTCCCGTACAAGATATGGCAGAAGTTCGCCACAGACTGAATCAAAGCTCGGTCAATACTCGTCTGATTGGACCTAATTGCCCTGGCATTATCACACCTGGTCAATGCAAAATCGGAATCATGCCAGGCTATATTCACAAAGAAGGTCGTGTGGGAGTCGTCTCTCGTTCTGGTACACTCACTTACGAAGCTGTTTGGCAACTCACACAAAAAGGCCTTGGTCAAAGTACTTGTATTGGTATTGGAGGTGATCCAATTAACGGAACCTCACAAAAAGATGCGGTGCAATTATTCAACGAAGACCCTGATACCGATGCGATTATTATGATCGGTGAAATTGGAGGCAGTGCTGAGGAAGAAGCCTGCAAATACATCAAAGCACATGTGTCTAAACCTATTGCAGGATTCATTGCTGGAGCTTCAGCCCCTAAAGGTCGTACGATGGGACATGCGGGTGCGATAATTTCAGAAAGCGGAGCAGGCACAGCGGAGGCTAAATTTGAAGCGATGGAAGAAGCGGGAGTAAAAATCGCAAAGAACCCATCGAAGATTGCCGATGCTTTAATGACTTGCTATTCAGGCTGATCATTTTGAAATAAATACAGTTTATATTATGAAATCATTAAAATTTGCAGTTCTTCCTGGAGATGGAATTGGCCCTGAGGTCATGGACGTAGCTTTAGACATCCTAAAATTTACGGGTGAACGCTATAACTTTTCTCTAGAGTATGAAGAAGCGGACATTGGTGGAATCGCTATTGATAATCATGGGACCGCCTTTCCCGAAAGCACCCATCGTATTTGCCAAGCATCCGATGCAATTTTATTTGGTTCTGTAGGCGGACCAAAGTGGGAATCTTTACCACCGAAAGAGCAACCCGAACGTGCTGCCCTATTGCCGATTCGCAAAGCCTTTTCCCTATATGCTAATGTCCGACCGGGCCTTCTCTATAGCGAACTTTCTGAAGCATCACCCCTCAAAACAAATCGTATCCCAAACGGCATCGATATTGTTTGTATTCGTGAACTGACTGGAGGGATCTATTTTGGGCAGCCAAAATCAACTTATGAAGAAAATGGTGAAACGGTTGCTATTGATACAATGGTATATAAAACCAGCGAAATTGAGCGTATCGCACAAGTAGCCATCGATGCGGCAAAAACTCGCCAGAAAAAAGTATGTTCGGTCGACAAAGCTAATGTTCTAGAAACATCTGTTTTATGGCGAAACGTGGTCACTGAATATTTTGCAAAACACGCTCCGGAAATTGAACTCAGCCATATGTATGTAGATAACGCTGCTATGCAATTGGCTAGAGACCCCAATCAATTTGATGTCTTATTTACAGAAAATATGTTTGGAGATATTTTATCGGATGAAATGGGTGTAATTTGTGGCTCACTGGGTATGTTAGCTTCAGCCAGTCTTGGTGCTAGCAAAAACAGCTTAGACCTTCCCTTTGGACTTTACGAGCCCTCTGGTGGTACTGCCCCAGATATTGCAGGACAAGGCATTGCTAATCCATGTGCACAAATTTTATCTGGAGCTATGATGCTTCGTTATAGCTTTGGAGAAAATGAGTCCGCCAATGCGATTGAGCATGCAGTGAAATCTGCCGTTACTTCGGGAAGTCGTACAGGCGATATTGCATTTGGCAATCAACCGATTTCCACTAAAGCTATGGGCGATGCTATTTTGAAAGCACTGCAATAAATTGTGATCATTATGCAAGCGGACGCTATTAGACAGTCATTTCTCGATTTTTTTGAAGCAAAAAAACACACGGTTGTTGCTTCTGCTTCTTTGATGCCTACATCACCGAATTTGCTTTTCACTAATGCCGGCATGAACCAATTCGTGCCCTACTTTCTCAATGAAACAACTCCACCTTATTCAAGAATTGCGAACTCTCAAAAATGCATTCGTGCTGGAGGAAAACACAATGATCTAGAAGATGTGGGCTTTGACACCTATCATCACACTTTTTTTGAAATGCTGGGTAATTGGTCTATTGGAGATTACTTCAAAAAAGAAGCGATTGAGTGGTCTTGGGAACTTTTAACCACGGTTTGGGGCTTTCCAAAGGAACGACTGTATGCAACTGTCTATAAACCAGGCGCTAACGACCCTTCTGAATTTGACCAAGAAGCTTATGATTATTGGGAAGCAATTTTTAAGAAAGAAGGACTCGACCCAAAAACCCATATTCATTACGGCAACAAAAAAGATAATTTTTGGATGATGGGAGAGACTGGACCTTGTGGCCCCTGCTCTGAATTGCATATAGATTTAACGCCTGAAGGAGATACAAAAGGTTCATTAATCAACAAAGATTCTCCTTGGTGTATTGAAATCTGGAACCTTGTTTTTATCCAATTAAACGCCACTGTAGATGGGAATTACCAAGCATTACCTGCGCGTCATGTAGACACTGGAATGGGCTTTGAGCGTATTGCTGGAATCATGGCAACTACTCAACAGTTCACTGATTTTTCTAACCCACCGAGCAATTATAACAGTGATTTATTCAAGGCGATCTTTGATGCCATTGAAAGTATGTGTTCCCATAAATATGCTTACACAATGCCAGAAAGCCGTACCTTTAAAAATGAAACCGAATCCAATGATTGCGCCTTTCGTGTCATTGCTGATCACATAAGAACGTTAAGCTTTTCCATTGCTGATGGTATTATCCCAAGTAATGAGGGACGAAACTATGTCCTCAGACGCATCCTCAGACGTGCTATATTATTCGGCAGAAAACTCAATTTACCTGCAGGCTTTTTTACTGAATTATCTAAGACTTTAGTAAAACAAATGGGCACTGCATATCCTGAATTAATTGCCCAACAATCTACCATTGAAAAAGTAATTGCTAACGAAGAATCTGCATTCAACAAAACCTTAGAACGTGGCTTGCAACTCTTTGAAAAAATGAGCGAAAAAGGCTCTATCACTGGTGAAGAAGCCTTTACACTATACGACACCTATGGCTTCCCATTTGATCTTACCGCTTTGATTGCAGAAGAGCGTAATATATCCATAGATAAAGCGGGCTTTGATTCATCGATGAATCAGCAAAAAGAACGCGCTCGATCTTCTCAGAAAAAAGAAGTCGTTTTAACCGCCGAAGATGGCGAACTCGCTAAGACAAATTTTCAAGGATTTGATTTCAGTAGTGAGCGATTTACAGCAGAAATAATTTCCGTTGAAAGTATCGATGCAGATACCTCGGCGATCATCCTTGATCAAACAATTTTCTATGGCGAGATGGGCGGACAAGTTGGCGATACAGGAACCATGACCACTGAGGAAGGAACTGTTTATTCTGTAATCGATACCCAAGTAAAAAATGGTATCTACTTGCACCTTGTGAAAACTCAAGACGCATTAAAGGGCACGGTTGCTTTAGAAATTGATTTCGGCCGTAGACAGGCGATACAAAGGCATCACAGTGCAACTCACCTTCTTAACTGGGCCTTACGCTCAACCTTAGGCACACATATTCAGCAAGCAGGCTCTTACGTTTCAGAAAACCGTCTGCGCTTTGATTTTTCCCACTTTGAGGCTATTGATTCAACGACACTTCAAGCCATAGAACAATCGATCAACGAAAAAGTACTCGAAAATTCATCCGTTGAAACATTCGAAGTCGCCTTCAAAGATAAGCCTGAAGATGTGGTAGCCGTTTTTGGTGAAAAATACGGAGATCAAGTCAGGGTTGTCGATATTGGAGGATTTTCTAAAGAACTGTGCGGAGGAACTCACGTTCAAGCGACAGGTGAAATTGGCCTAGTAAAAATTATTTCGGAATCGGGCATTGCTGCAGGTACACGAAGAATCGAAGCTGTTTGTGGAGCAACTGCCTACACATTAACTGAAGAACGTTTTACTCAAGTTGATGCACTCGCAAATAAATTTAATTGTAGTTCAGAAGAATTAGCGAATCGTGTAGAAGCACTCATAGATTCTAAAAAACAATTGGAAAAAGAACTGAGACGCTTTCATCAAAAATCTCTTTCCGAACAAGTGGATAAACTTGCACAAGGAGCAGAAACCATAGGCGACAAAGTTTCTTATCTTCATACTATCGTCACAATATCAGACAGCAATGACTTGAGAAACTTAGGCAACCAACTCTTAGCAAAACTTGATTCTGGCTTAGTGGTACTGGCTTCCAACCATAATGAAAAAACTCAAGTGTGTGCAGCTCTCTCTCAAGAGGCAGTTGAACAAGGTTATAATGCGGGTAGTATCGTAAAAGAAATTTGTGAATCACTAGGTGGCCGAGGAGGTGGCAAAGCCAATTTTGCTATGGGGGGTGCTCCTGTTAATCAATCTCTAGAAGCGATTATTAGTGACTATACCCCTAAAACGGCTTAACGGGAAAGTGTACCCTACGGATATACTCTTCACCATATAAGCGAATCACATCTTCAGGAGTCTCTGATCGCTTATCAATATTTCGCATAATTTCAGCACCTTCATCCGAAAGAACGGTTAATTTAATATCTGCGTATGCAAGGGATCTTTGATAATGTTCCAATTTAGCCTGAGGCCCAATCGTCGCATACCTTCCTCCGTAAATCACGGATTTCCTTGGATTTTTCTTACTTTGTTCAAAGTATAAGGTGGGCGTTGAGGGATTGCCGTCATCTTCCACATGAAAATCGATCTCAAAGTTGACGATATTCATAGCCAAATAATTATCCCCATTTTTTCCCTTAATAAAGTTCCCATCTCCCCATACTGGGCTTTTTTTATTCGGCAATCCTTCACGACTAGAGGTGTCTAAAAGGTATTTATAAGTGTTCTCTGGGTCGACTTCTAATCGGTACAAGACAAAGGATTTTTTGCCACGGTTTGAGCCATCTATGGGATTTACGTAATATAAATTATAGGCCACTGCAGAGACATCCCCTGGTAATGTCATACCTTGAGAGTCTGTTGGCTTATCTTTAATCACACTGAAAAACCTGAGTGCGACTGAAATAGTCTCAGCTGGTTCTTTTAAAAAATCATTCTCGGCTCTAAACCACTCGTAGCCATCGTTTCGAAAGATAATTCCCTCTAAGTCATTTGCAATTATATCCATCGCCACACGTGCTTCTGCAGCAGTCGATAATTTTCCAGAACTGCGACTCCAAGTATTGATAACCTGTCCTATGATTTGAATCGCAAGTCCAGCTAACAATACCATTATTGTAGTGGTTACCAGAATTTCAATTAACGTATATCCTTTGGATTTCATAATGCAAATTACCGATTGATTACCGTGAAATATTTTATAACCGGCTCATCGTTTAAAATGTCTTTGAGCTGAATAGTGTCTAAGAACTCAATTCCATAATTATTCAAATATAAAGAAATTTCTAAGGGTAGATAATTATTCTTAAATGAATTTCGGTCAGCAACGAGGTAATAACGAGGATTAGCCGATCTGCCTCGATCTCGGTAATACTGCTTAGGCATATGCGGAGCACTGGTTATGATTGCTCGATATATTGGACCTGCTGAATTTTTAAAGTTATAAATTTTAGCTTGTCGATTCATCCGTATACTGTTGGTCGTTTCTTTCGCTGAAAAGCCAATGGATAATTGTATATTTGGAGAATTTTCAGACACATAGGAACGGAAAATGTAAACGGTGGCATAGCCACGAGATTTAACTGCTTCATAAATCACATCAAAGTTAGACCCATTGACCGCTAAACTTGAATTACCTTGAAGATAACTATTGAGTGATTCTACGATAGAAGAAATTTCATCTGCTTCAGTAACTTCATCTAGCGACGATAAAACAGGGCCAAGCATAGCCAGTAAAATCATAATAGTAACTAAAAAGATACTAATGGATAAAACTGTTTCGATTAAGCTAAACCCTTTTTTATGCGATTCTTTATCCATTTTTTCAATCATCCTCGTACTATTAACGATCATTTCTTTCAGTGATACGATTAATCTGATCCGCATCTGTAACTAAAGTAGTAGAGCCTACTTTTCTAAAGATTAATCCTGATTTAAGTAATTCATTAGACGGATTATCGAAAGAAACATCCAATTGACGATTTCCCTTAGGTATCAAATCACCGACTCCAAAAATCAACCAAGCATTTACAAAATTGGCTCCCATTGTTCCATTCGCATTAAATTCATAATAATAGTATTCTTCCCCAGACCTCCGATCATTAAACTGGGACTGAATCCGTGGATATTCTAAGTACATTGTTCCAATACGCTTACCTCTTCCGTTGGCAATTTGGCTCAATTCAGGCATAAAATATATACCCTTAGGTAAATAGGTTCCATCCGTACCAGCAATCCATTTCCTAGGGTTGCTTGGGTCTTGTGTAACAATTCCTACATAACGAAGGTATTTATTTGCATCACTGCCTTCACTCTGATCCGCATATATAATCAAACGTGCGGACGACTGCTTCATAATAGCTTGCCCTTGTGCCCCTTGAGCAACCGCAGAAAGAATACGTTGCGATGATTTTAGAGACATACCATCGTTATTCATCGTATTGACTATGACAAAGGAGAAAGCGATCGTCATTAAAGCAAGAACAACGAGTAGTTCTATTAAAGTATATCCTTTGTCGTGCTTCTCCATGCGGCAATCTCGTCTAAAACTATCTTAGATACTAATGGCTAGTTTTCCCATAGCGCATAACCTGGAAATCTATCCAAATCATCAGACTCAACCCAAGCCGTAATACTACCTCTGATTTTTGCTCTCGGTTTTGCAGGCGAAGTAAGCGATGGTTTCGGGTAAATAAAGCCATCTCCATCTCCATCAATCATGATAAAAATATTAGGATTATTAAAACGATCGGCCAATTGAGTTAGGGAGTACAAATCGTCTTCCAATATATAAAATTCATTTTCAGAAAAATCATGAAAAGCGATGCGTTTTCGGTTACCTCCAACACTTGCGGGTTTTCCTGTTTGAGCATCTCGGCCCGACATGATTTCAATAAATTGTTTTGATACCTCAGGGTCTGATAAATTGATGACGTAATCTTTATTGCCCTGGGCAAAAGGATAATACCCATACTGGCTTTTAAATTGAACAATCGCATTGATATATTGAGATAATTGCGCCTTACATATGGTTTTTAAGGCACTTTCTCGAATACTGCCTGCAGTTGGAATCAGTATGCTGGCCAATAAACCAACGACTGCCAAAACCATTAATAATTCTACAAGCGTAAATCCTTTTTTAGTTTGTTTATTCATAATTCAATTAGTCTTCTAAATAAATATTATCGATATTTTTACCCAAATTTTTATAGCTAGTGCTGAGGACTCCATTGGCTTCTAATTGGACATGCGATTGATCGGGACCTTTAGAGTAAAGCACAAATGAAAAATTATCCCATTCCTTTGTTTCTTTATATGCATAGACATAAGGTTGTCCCCAAGGATCAATAAACTGCACATTATTTGGAATTACTGTCTCAAACAAAGGCAAGTTACCCTTATAAAGAATCTTGGAAAGATCAATAAATGAAGTGACTCCCTCTGGGGGAACATTTGTACGATCCACCATTTGGACAGGATTCCCTTGAAAAACTTTCCACCCTAATAAAGCTTTTGATAAGGTTATTGCATTATTTTCTTCACCTTTGGTGATCGGGTAATCCCCATACTTAGTGTGAAAGCGAGATAAAGACTGGGTGATAAGTGCAATTTCTGCCTTGGCAATTGACTTCATTCGAGCTGATTGAATCCCTGCAACCGTACCAAAAGTAATTCCCGCCAAAATTACAATCACAGCAAGCACACCCAAGACTTCAACAAGGGTATATCCGGCTAGACTTCGAATATTAGGGAATAACTTCATAAACCACGCATCTAAATAAATTTGGTAATTTTATGCAACCAAATATCTTAGAATGTATAAGGCTTTTTGAAAATGGCACCACTTCGCCTTCTTTCTGCTATTTTATCGACTTCACAAGGACTCATTCGTTCTGGCAAATTCGACGTAGGGTCAATTTTCCACAAGGCAGGTTTTAGGTCGTGATTCACCGCTACTCGATAATCAAAAACAAAACAATCACCCTCCCATAAGCTCTTCTTTTTCGGCATCGTTTCTAAATATTTCAAAATACCCCCTTTGAGATGATACACCTCTTTAAACCCTTTTTCTTTTAAATATGCAGTGGATCGCTCACAGCGAATGCCCCCTGTGCAGTACATGGCTATTTTCTTATCTTTATGCTCCGATAATTGCTCATCCACAAATTGAGCAAAATCGGTAAAGTCATCTGTTTTAGGATTAATCGCCCCTTTGAATTGTCCCACTTTCACTTCATAATCATTTCTAGTGTCTATAGTGATCACATTTGGGTCACTGATAAGCGAATTCCAATCTTCGGGTTCTAAATACTCTCCTACTGCATTTCTCGGGTCTGCCCCAGCCTGACGAAACGTAACAATCTCAGGTTTTTTCTTAACTTTAAATTTAGGAAAGGGACAAAAATCTGCATAGGAATATTTAACTTCCATTGATTTAAAGCG
>JAQCDT010000179.1 GCA_027620575.1 Verrucomicrobiota bacterium | reverse complement strand
TGAGTTTCTTTATAACAGTGAGGAAGGTATTGCTAATGCGGTAGTTGGATTGTATTCTATTAATAGAGAACCTTATGAAAGGGATTGGTTTAATGGAGCAATTCCTCTGATTTTAACAGCTAAAAGTGATATCGCAGCTGGGATTGATGGTGAAATCTCTTTATTTAGTAATTGCTTTTGGGGCTGCTCAGCAGGAGATTACGGTTCTGAGGCAGCGTTTGGATATTTGTGGGCCCACCACTACCGAATCATTGATATATCAAATTCAATAATTCAGGGCGCTAAGAATCTAAGCGATCAAGGTAACTCTAGTAATAGTTTAAATAAAGATCTCGCTGAGGCTTACGTATTTAGGGCGCACTCTTATTTCACATTATTTAGATTATTCCGAAATATTTACCTGAAAATAGAGCCTACAACTCCCGAAACCGCTTTCGATCGGCCCGATAGTCCTTCCTCTAAGGAACAAATTTTTGAACTCATTAGGAGTGATTTGAAATTCGCGTCAGAAAATTTAGAATATAATGATCAGGCTTACGGCAGATGGAATAAGGGTGCAGTTGACCATATAAGAGCTAAAGTAGAAATGTGGGAAGGGGATTACGCAACAGCGACATCGATTATTGACGAACTTATTGCAAACGGTCCACACCAATTAGTTTCAATCGATCAAGTTTTTAGCGGTGAGTTAGATCATGAGGAGTCACTATTTTCTATTCAGTTTGAAAGACAAACCATAGGAGGAGGCTCATGGCAGCAAATGAATTGGCAAACTGTTTCTCACTATTCAGCTGTTCCTGGATTAAAGCAGTCAATTGAAAACGGCGGAGACGGCTTTGGATTCTTATCTCTCAATCCTTATGTTATTAATCTTCTGAATGAATTTTCTACCGACAAGAGAAGGGAACACTATTACATTTTTAATTACAAGTACAATGATGAGAAAACTCTACCCGCAGGAAAGTCACTTGGAGATCCGTTATCCTTGTATCGGAGAGTCCCTGAAAATGATGAATTCTTTTTGTATTACAAGAGACAAAATCCTGGAGTGATTAAATTTTTGGATGCTAATGTAGAGCCCACTGATCGTATGCATTCTAAAAATGTAATGGTCTACAGGCTTGCAGAAACGCTCCTTTTAGGAGCTGAGGCACATTTTGAACTCGGAAATTCAACTAAATCACTCCAATATATTAATGCGGTAAGAACCCGTGCAGGGATTCCATCATTAACCGATATAAGTATTGAATTAATATTTGAAGAAAGAGCCCGAGAATTAGCTTTCGAAGGACAAAGATGGTATAGCTTAAAAAGAAGAGGTCTCTTATATCAATATCTCATGGATCATATGAATGATGATCTTCTGAATTCCTACTACGAACGTAACCATGTAAATCCAAAAAATGTTTTAACTCCAGGAATGATTCATTTACCTATACCTCAATCACAGCTTGATTTGTTAGGTACGAATTATCCTCAAAATGAAGCCTATAATTAAATCCTTTAAAAATGAAGCCTAGAAATTCAATTCAAATTTATTTTATGGCCATATTAAGTGTGGCGATTATTACTTCCTGCTCGAAGGAAGACCCTGTTGCGCCTGATCCGATCGTAATTGATAACGGTGATGGAGATGATGACACGAATGAATTCATCACGTTAGACCCTAGCCTAAACGATGGGCCTATAACGTTTGAGACTACGGGGCCTAGCTTTAATGAAGATGATGAATTAAACGCTACAAATCCCAATGGGACATGGGGGAGATTCGGAGAGACAGGTGAATCAAAAATTACTGTTTCGTATGCCGACAATCCTTCTAAGTCAGGAATCAACACTTCAGATCGTGTAATCCAAGTCTCTGAACCTTCTGATGTTCAGTCCTGGGCAGGATTTTTCTTTAATCTTGAAGAGCCTGTTAATTTCCCTTCAGGTAAGGAGGCTATTTCTGTGCAGTTTTACTCTCCAGGAGCAAACCATAATGTCTTATTAAAACTTGAAGACCAATTGAGCAATGATGATGAGAATAAAAAATCTTCAGGTGATTTGTTTGCAACAACTGAAGGTGCAGGATGGGAGACTTTGATCTTCAATGTTCCTGAAAAAGATGGTGTTCGTTCTGGAATTTACAATAGAATAACCATGATTTTAGGGTATGGTGTAACCAATGACAGTCAAACTACATATCAGGTTGATAATTTTGATTTTGCTACTCCTAAGGAAGTTGTTGCAGTGGTTGATCCAATTGACGCCCCGGAAGTTCCGTCGGCTCCTGCGAATCAAGTACTTTCAATCTTTAGTGATGCCTATACGGATATTGAAGGGACTGATTTTAATCCAAATTGGGGACAATCTACAGTTGTATCAGTTGAAAATATTGCCGATAATAATGTCTTAAAGTATTCAGGATTGAATTACCAAGGGACTCAATTTGCTTCTCCGCTTGACGTTTCTGGTAAGACGAAACTCCACTTGGATTATTTTACTGGAGACGCAACTGTTCTTAAGTTCTTTTTAATCAGTTCAGGACCTAATGAAAAGTCGTATGATTTAAATGTCACTGATAATCCTGGTACATGGAAAAGTATTGATATTGATTTAACACATTTTTCTGATGTAGTTGACCTATCGGATGTGATTCAATTTAAAGTCGAAGGTACTGGCACTGTATATTTTGATAACATTTATTTTTACGGTGTGAATAGTGCTCCATCTAGTGGTCAAACAGCGCCAGACAAAGACGCTGATGATGTACTTTCAATATACAGCGACTCTTATACTGCTAGTGTTTCGGCTAATGTAAATCCAAATTGGGGACAGGCCACAGTTGTTGAAGAGGTTGATTTAAATGGAGATAGCG
>JAQCDT010000178.1 GCA_027620575.1 Verrucomicrobiota bacterium | reverse complement strand
CTTATAGAGCCTTTCATTAGTGATAGAGTTTATTTTAGAAAAACATTGCAAGAAACCGCAAATTTTGCAGAGTCATTGGATACTTTTAATGGAAAACTATTCATGATTGGGTTTTGCTTTGGCGGTTTAGCAACAATTGAGTTAGCCAGATCAGGTTATAAATTTGTTGCTGGGGTGAGCTTTCATGGGTTACTAAATGGCTCAAGCGTGAAAACTGAAATGCTTAACTCTAGCCTTTTGATATTGCATGGATACAAAGATCCTATGGTGACGCCAGAAGAAGTAACTAGCTTTCAAAATGAAATGGATACATATGCTGATGATTGGAAATTTATTTCTTATGGAGATGCTTATCATGCATTCACAAACCCACTTGCAAATGATGCTGCTTTGGGAACAATCTATAATGAGAGTGTGGCAAAAGATGCTTGGTCACAAATGCAAATTTTTTTTAATTCAAGGGCTTAATGAAAACTAATGATATAAGGAATAAATTTTTAGATTATTTCAAGAATAATAATCATAAAGTGTGCTCGTCAAGTTCTCTTATTCCATCTAATGATGAAACATTATTATTTACCAATGCAGGTATGGTTCAGTTTAAAGATGTCTTTTTAGGCACTGAAAAGTCAAAGTTTGACCGAGCAACTTCATCCCAAAGGTGTATAAGAGCCGGTGGTAAGCATAATGATCTAGAAAATGTAGGGTACACCTTAAGGCATCATACATTTTTTGAAATGTTGGGTAATTTTAGCTTTGGTGATTACTTCAAAGAAGATGCCATTAAATATGCATGGGACTTTTTAACTAATGAATTAAAACTCAGTGAGGAAAAGCTCTGGATATCTGTTTTCCGTGAGGATAACGAGGCTGAAAAAATCTGGAGAGATGTTGTAGGCGTTAACCCTGAAAGAATTGTAAAGCTGGATGAAGAAGATAATTTTTGGTCTATGGGTGATACAGGTCCCTGTGGACCATGCTCTGAAATTTATTTTGACCATGGTGATCAATTTGAAGGCACTCCTCCTGGTCATCCTGGAGATGAGGGAGATAGATATGTCGAAATATGGAATCTTGTTTTTATGCAGTTTAATCGCGACCTAGATGGCACCTTGACTCCACTTCCCAAACCTTCTGTCGATACCGGAATGGGGCTTGAAAGAATTGCTGCAGTTATGCAGGGGGTCGCTTCAAATTATTCTACAGATATTTTCCAAGATATTATCTCAGCTAGCGAGGCTCTCTTACAAAATCCAAGTTCAAACTCTCACAAGGTTATTGCAGACCACATTCGCTCCGTCAGTTTTTTAATAGCAGATGGAGTAATGCCATCTAATGAAGGCAGAGGCTACGTCCTAAGAAGGATACTTAGAAGAGCAATAAGGCATGGATATAAACTTGGTGCCCGAAAACCTTTTTTTTATTCATTAACAAAACCATTAATCACAAACATGGGAGAACAATATCCTGAATTGAAAAAAGCCGAAGCAACTATTACAGAAAACATCAAGATAGAAGAATTAAAGTTTTTTGAAACGCTTGGGAAGGGACTTAAAATTCTTGATGAGCATTTGCAAGACGGGAAGAAAGTTATTTCAGGCAACATAGCTTTCAAATTGCACGATACTTTTGGATTTCCCATTGATCTTACTCAGGACATTGCTCGTGAAAAGGAAATAAATGTTGATATTTCAGAATTTGAAATTTTTATGTCCAAACAACAGGAAGGCTCAAAAAAAGGCAGTACTTTTTCCAAGGTTACATTGGATCTATTAAATATTCCTGAAACACTATTTGATGGATATGCATCTCTGAAAACTGAGTCAAGGGTTCAAGGTATCTGGGTAGATGGAAAAGCAGTGGATTCAATTTCAGGGGATGATAAAGCTCTTATAGCATTTGACCGTACCCCTTTTTATGGTGAATCGGGAGGACAAACTGGAGATAAAGGAACTATTGAATGTAAAACTTTTACTGGAAAAGTGATAGATTGCCAAAAAGAAGGCAAGATATTTCTGCACTCTGTCAATATAACTTCTGGTTTTTTAAAAATTGGTGATGAAGTTGCGTTAATTGTAAATGATTTGATCAGAGCTAACGTAGCAAAGAATCATTCAGCTACCCATCTTTTGCATGCCGCATTAAAAAAAGTTCTAGGAAACCATATCGAGCAAAAAGGCTCATTAGTAAACAATGAAAAACTAAGATTCGACTTTTCTCACCCAAAACAGCTTACTAAAGCAGAAATATCGTCTATAGAAAAACTCGTAAATGGAATTATCATTCAAAACGAGCAAGCAGATACCAAGCTGATGAAACTAGACGATGCTAAAGCTGCTGGTGCAGAAGCAATGTTTGGCGAAAAATATGATAGCGAAGTTCGTGTATTAACTCTTGGGTCAGGTTTTTCTATGGAGCTTTGTGGCGGAACTCATGTTGCTAGGTCAGGGGATATTGGACCTTTTATTATTCTTTCTGAGTCGAGCGCCTCTTCTGGAGTTAGAAGAATTGAAGCTATTACCGGTCAAGCAGCTTTTGATCATATTAATCAAGTAAGAGATTGTGTTAATGAGATTCAAAATCTTATGAATAGCTCATTGCGCGATGTTGTTAATAAGGTTGCAAAACTACAAGATGAGAATAAGTCTCTAAAAAAAAGTAGTACAACCAATGCTAATGTTAATTTTAATGAATCCTCTATCGAGCATGAGGGTGTAACAGCTTTTATTGGGGAGACTGATTCAAAAGATCTTGCTTCGCTAAGATCTTGGATTGATAGAAAAAAGTCTCAGGCTAAATCATTAGCTGTTTGTGTTGCTGGTTCTCAAGATAACTTGTTAGTTCTTGTTGGCGTTTCTGA
>JAQCDT010000177.1 GCA_027620575.1 Verrucomicrobiota bacterium | reverse complement strand
TGTCTTCGGCGACCGGGATTAGTGCTTTGGGAAGAGTGTCGGTATATGGCTTGAGTCGACGCCCAGCACCAGCAGCCAAAATCAGCCCGATCAAAACTCACTCCTTTTAGTAATTCTTTGCCCGCATCAGTCTTTCACGGGCCAACGTGCTTTGTGTCTGACACCCTTTAGCGGCTACGCTGTCATCTTGTATGAAAAAAGTGCCTGCAATTAACCCAAAATTGGCTAAGGGTGGATGGTATATCCGGCTACGTCGGATGGCGGGCGCTGCCGTAGGAGCTTGGCGGGCCACCGATCCAGAGGGTATTGGTGAGTTAGCAGATCTGCATTCACTTACTGATGGCGCTGAAATTGTTGCCTTTTTTGGAGACGACGTTCATCGAATTTACCAAATTGAGCAATGGCTTGGGCCTTTAGAAAAGTTAAATGAAAAACACAAAGTTCATATAATTTGTCGCCAGCATCCGGTGACAACTTACTTAAGAAAATTAACTAAGTTACCCATATTCTCTATTTATGACTTTTTTACTCTTACTGATGCAATTGTTGAAAAAGATTACAAAGTGGTCTTGTATGTAAATAACTCCACCATGAACTTTCAGCCACTTGCCGCAAAGCGAGCATTTCATATCCACCTTAATCATGGTGAGAGCGACAAAATGTCAATGACATCTAGACAAATGTATGCTTATGATTTTGTGGCAGTTGCCGGGCAGGCTGCCAAAGATAGATTAAAAAATTCGTTAATGGTGGCAGATGGATCGAAAGAGTGGGTAATTGGAAGGCCTCAACTTGATGTTTTAGCTGAACCATTAAACGTAGCAACTTCTAGAAAAATCTTGCTTTACGCACCAACTTGGCAAGGAGATCAAGAAGCCAATAATTATTCATCACTAGATGTTTATGGTAAAAAAATAATAGAAGCGCTTCTGGCCCAACCTAATGCAACAGTTATTTATAAACCACATCCAAGAATCGTTGAAAACAAGATCCCGCAATGGAAAAATGTTCATCAAGAGATATTGTCTTTGATTGACGAAGCAAATAAAAAAGACTCAAAAGCAAATCACCAATTTGTAGCAGGCGATCCTTTACAAGCCCTACAAGTATCCGATTTACTTATTGCTGATGTTTCTAGCGTAACTATTGATTATCTCTATCTAAAGCCAAACGGAGTCTTGCTCATTTGCGATAGAAGAAGTGATTCAGAATTATTTCATAAAGTAGCCCCTGTCTCTACCGCTATTCCAACAATTGATAAATCTAATATTGCAAATCTTGAAGAAGTAGTAAGAGAATATTTGGTAAATTACCCTCGCAGAGACGAATACAATAAAATTCGCACCTACTATTTCGGTGAAGGTGAGCCAGGCTCTAGCTTAAAAAGATTTATTGAAATGAATACTGAATTAATTAATCGAAGAGATAAAAGAGTTGCAGAAATGCCAGATCTTCCCTAAGTTTCTCCGCTTTAACTAGTTGGTCGAGCACCGAACTCATAGGTCGTAGCTCTTAGTTGGATCTGTTCGTGGGTGGTTAATAGGCCTATCGGATTAAAAGACGGCCATTTCAAGCCAACTCTCGAACCCCAAATACTAGATCAGATCCGTGACTTTCGAGCCAGGGTACTTTTCAACTAGAAGATTTGCCAGAAGAGTCCTATGACATTTTTCAGGCGCATCTTCACTACATAGTAGAACTGCATTTTCAAACTCTTGCTCGGATACCTTTGAGATTACTCCACGTTCATCCAACAGTTGTTGATATTTTTTAGCAAATCTATCCCAAGTAATTTCTTTGTTTCTGCAGGAGGCAAGTAATTCCTTTGTTGGTGCCAGATCTTCACGGATTAAGTACTTCATTCCCACCAGTTCTAAAAGGAGATACCCGAGGTCTCGCTCTTTAGTGAAACCAGCCAACTGTGAATTTCTGTTGATACGAATGTCAATAAGTATTGTGGCTTTTGAAGCTTTAAGAAGTCCAAAAAACTTATCTGCGCTTTTTCCGGTAAATCCTATTGTGTAAAGATTCATACAGACTCCGTCCAATCATCCGCTGCGCCAAGTTGTCCGAATCCAAGTCTTCCCTTAACTTGATCTCCTAAAGTGAAGGCTACCTTTTGTTCTTGTCTAAGAAGTGCTTCCTCAACAATTTCCTTCTTGGTTCGAAAGAGATCTGGCTCATCTAGTTTGAATAGCTTTAGAAGGCGCTGAATAGCGCTCTCGTGTGATTCAACTAGGCCATCACTAAGAATATGAGTCAATGAAATACCACGTTCAAATAGAGTTTGCCCTACAAGCAATGTTCGATGACAATCTATCGGTTCTTTTTCACTACACATCAAAGCTAATTTATACTTCTCAGAGCCAAGGATTACTCGTTGAATACCATTCTCAAAATAATCATTTTTCTTCAGCCTTGCATAAACAACTCGGCCGTTCTCATAATCACTCTCATTTGAAGAGCGACCGCCAATTGAATCACCAACAAAAACATATTCAATTCCCAAATCGTTTAAAGATTTGGCCAACACCTCACGATTGAAGTGAGGTTGAAAACGGCTGTAGGGAGCAGATCTGACATCCGCAACCGCAGTAATGCCGTGTGAACTTAAGATAGTGGTGAAAGCCTGGATTGAATGAGTTGAGTGGCCAATTGTATAAATCACTAGCTACTCCATTTCTTTCCATAAGTTATCGGGATAATCCCTGCAATCAATTTATAGAAATTATCCTTGAAATTTTCACCTAGGCTGATTGTAAGAAGTGCTTTCTCAATTTCATAATCGCCCACTGGGCGATCTCCAAATTTACTTTCAAAGACTGGATCGGTTATTTTGAGTTTGTAAGTATTTCCATTATACGAGAAT
>JAQCDT010000176.1 GCA_027620575.1 Verrucomicrobiota bacterium | reverse complement strand
ATTTACTTATTAAAAACGATTTTTAAAATAGTAAAAATCGACCTTCAAATTACCCACTTTCGTTCCCCACTCTTACCAATATGCTTAGGATGTGTATTAGGTATTCTGTTCACTGATACATTTCCTACGGCACACAGGTATATTTTACCCCTACTTTTTGTTGCGCTTTCAATAGCACTGTTTAGCTACCGAACTTTTAAACCTATCGGAGAAAATAATAATGTGCTCATTATTGGGCTAGAGTATTGTTTAATACTCGTTGTCGCAATGATAACTTTTTCCGCTTATCATAGCTTAAGAGTGCAACAGGCGACACATGCCTTTGACCCAAATTATCCTGCTGCCCGAGAGATCGAACTTACTGTAGAAATTGTTCAATGTATGTCATTGGGTTCTGATGAAGGACAACTATTCGCCATCGTCATTCCATTGAATGATAATCTTCGCCGTATTCAAAAAAATGAACGAATCTTTGTTTCCACACAGTCTAATGAAACTCTAATCAAGCATTGGAAAAAAGGCACACAGCTAGTACTGGTTGGCTTACATCGTTACTTCAGTCACAAAGACTTAAAGAAACCGTTCTACCAAAGACTCAGCCATAAACGAATTTATTCCAAAATCACTCACATTCACTCGTTGAAAATCATCCCTTGCACATACGTGCGTTCTACTTTTTTCCAAAAATTAAATAGACAACTACAAAGCATTCTATCCTTAGGAGCTCCCCAAAATACAGATACGCTCAATATTTACTTAGCGATGCTTTTAGGAGAAAAAGAACAGCTGCTTTATGAGCAGAAACTACGCTTCATGCAAACGGGGACTATGCACCTATTTGCTGTGAGTGGATTACATATAGGTATTATGACCCTATTTATCGCTCAACTACTCAGTTGTTTTCGAATACCGAGGACTTTGGTTCCATTATTAACTCTGCCCATTATATTCATTTTTATTCAAGCTTTAGGATGTCCACCGTCAGCCCTGCGCGCATTTATTATGATTACCATTTTTTGGATGAGTTTATTCATAAAACGACAAACTAATCCTTTTTCAGCCTTAACCTTCTCTGCATTAATCATCTTATGTATCGATCCTTGGCAAATACATTCCTTGGGATTTCAATTATCCTACACGGTTGTCGCTAGTATTTTATTACTCGGGCTGCCCTTAAATCAATGGACCCAATCTAAGTGTCAATTTTTTGTGTATTTACCAAAGGAAGACTGGACTTTAGCCCATAAAGTAAGCGCCCAAATATCCAGTATCCTGATCATGTTATTTGCGATTAGTTTTTCCGCTTGGATTGGAAGCTTGGCTATCTGCTTAGACGTATTTGGTTATGTTTCTACTAGTGGCATCATTGCTAATATTTTACTCATTCAAATCGCTAGCCTAGTGATTGTAACGGGGATGAGTTCACTTATTTTAGGCTTAAACTATTTAAGTAATCTATCGGAATTTTTAAATCACGCCGCATGGCTTTTACTGCATTTTATTGATTCAGCATTAGCCTTTCTGCAAACATTGCCGTTTCCTGTATTTGAATCCAACACCCATCAAGATATTTCAGCATTATGGGTCATAGTGCCTTATTTCAGTGCACTTTTTTTATGGCATACTTTTCCTAAACTACTCAAGGGTTATACGATTTGGATACCTCCCCTTATAGTGATTCTAAGCACCTATATATTGCTATTATTGCAATAAAAAACCACAGAGTAAGTTCTGTGGTTTGTAAAAATTAAAAGATGCGCAATTTAAGAGCGGCGACGGAACTTAGATTGGAATTTCTCAACACGCCCTGCGGTATCCACAAATCGTTTCTCACCGGTGAAGGCTGGGTGTGAATCGGATGTAATATCACATATCACAACTTGGTAATCTACGCCATCGATCGTTTCTGTCTTGCTTCCACGCATTGTTGAACGAGTCAAAAATTTAGTTCCTGAAGAAACATCAACAAATGCAACGGGATTTAGTTTTGGCTGTATATCTGCTTTCACAATATAAATAAATAGGCTTAACCTTGTCTCGCTTTGAAGCGTGGGTTGGTTTTGTTAATGACATAAAGACGACCTTTGCGACGCACGACTTGGCAATCTGCATGACGATCTTTAAGAGACTTAATGGACGATACAACTTTCATAATAGTTTTTTGAAAAGAATTGAGTAAAAAAATGCCTTTGAGTTGTTCTGTCAAGAGAAAGTCTTACAAATAATCTCCTCAGCGCTCTAAAGTTGAATACATTCGATTCCATTTTCTTTAAAAATTTCGTCAACCATTGGGTTATTATTATAATCGAAATGGAATTTAATTTCATTCACCCCGGCAGCGACCAACAATTTCGCACATACAATACATGGGAAATGTGTTATATAAGCAGTTGAACCTGAGAGTGATACACCACGTCTCGCCGCATCTGATATGGCATTTTGCTCTGCATGAACGGTTGATTGCTCGTGATCATTATCCACACGGGAAATATGAGGGGCCCCAGGCAAGAACCCGTTATAACCCGCAGCAATAATACGATTTTTATGGGTGCCTTTAGAAACAATAACACAACCCACATTTAACCTCTGACAAGCTGAGCGTGTAGCAATAAGGAAAGCGGTTGCCATAAAATACTCATCCCAGGATGGTCGCCCTTCTAAGCCTTCGGCTACTTTTACTATAGTATCTATTAAATTCAAATGACTCATGATTCCAAATAAAGATCAATTAGGATAAAATGTTAGCTTGAGAAATCCCTTAGGTAATAGAGCTATATGTCTTGGCTGATTAAGCCATTCTAAAATTTGCTCATCAAAAAGTTCTGATAAAGATGTTTGATAAACTTTAGGTTGTGCAACTAAAGCGTTTTCATTGCGTAAGAAGACAA
>JAQCDT010000175.1 GCA_027620575.1 Verrucomicrobiota bacterium | reverse complement strand
AGGATAAAGTCTACGACGAGTTACGCGATAGCACAGTGTAACAATCATGCCTCTTCGGAGGCAGCCGCATTATTCATAGGAGGGAATTTGGTTGGCGGAAAAGAAGGAGAAAAGTTTTGTAGCCTTGGGCGAAAACTTCTAGAAAGTCAGGTCAAGCGACTAGTTGGCGAAGATGGTAGCTTTAGCCAGTATTCCTTGAATTATCATAGGCTATTCCTCGACACTTTATGCATGGTAGAGATATGGAGGCAAAAAAAAGGAGAAAAAGAGTTTTCTTCAGCTCTTTACAGCAAGGCAAAAGCAGCCTCCACCTGGTTGTTTAATCTAATTGATTTGGCGAATGGTGAGGGTCCCAATGTCGGTGCAAACGATGGGGCGCGGTTATTTCCCATCAACAATACTAAATATCGTGACTTCAGACCTACCGTTCAAATGGCTTTCAACTTATTTTATAATGAACGAGCGATTGAAGCGAAAGGACCATGGAATGACGGCCTAAAATGGATAAAACTAGCTAAATACAATAAATCAGCTACTCAAAAAAGTTCATTCATTGCAGATCAGGGAGGATTTGCTGTATTAAGAAATAACAAAGCTTGGGTGCTTCTCAAATATCCAAGATACAAATTTCGACCAAGTCATGCAGATGCGTTACATGTCGATTTCTCGGTTAATGGATTAAATCTTTTGAGGGATGGCGGCACATACAGCTATAATACAGACGCAAAATGGATAAATTATTTCTCAGGTACCGAAAGCCATAATACCATTCAGTTTGATGGAAACGATCAAATGCCAAAAGTCAGCCGTTTTTTATTTGGCGACTGGTTAAAAATCTCGAGGATTCAACCACTCAAGGAGAGTAATGGTTTCATTTCTTATGGTGCTGGATATGAAGCAGACCCAGCTTTGTCTCATTTTCGAAGCATATCTATTGGTGATCAAAAACTTTTAGTATTAGATCGAATTAATGGTTTTAAAGAAAAAGCGGTATTAAGGTGGAGATTACCTTTCGGCAAATGGGATATTGAGAAATGTTCAAACAAGTTGATCTTAAGAAATGACCAACTAACAAACTTTGCGATATCCGTCTCTACTGAAGACCAAGCAATATTTTACCGAACAGAAATTGTTGTAGGTTGGGAATCACTTCATTACATGGAAAAAACGAATGTTTCCGTTCTTGAAGTGGAGGTTTTAGAAGCTTGTGAATTGAGTACTGAAGTTATTTGGACGGATTGAAGCTACTTTATTTTCATCAGCATTTTTCCACACCTCAAGGTTCAGCGGGTACTCGATCATATGAGATGGCACGAGCAGCTATTCGTTCAGGTCATCAAGTAACAATGGTTTGCGGTAGTTATGGTGTTGGCAAAACTGGATTAAATTGTCCTTTTAAATTCGGAAAACGATCTGGGTTTGTAGACGGTATCAAAGTAATAGAATTTGAGCTTTCTTATTCAAATAGAGATAGTTTTTTAAAACGAACATGGTTATTCATTTGTTTTGCTTTCAGAAGTACCCTCATTGCTATGACACATAATTATGATGTTGTCTTCGCAACATCCACGCCATTAACTGCGGGTGTCCCTGGGATCTTTGCACGCTGGTTAAGGCGAAAAAAATTTGTTTTCGAGGTGCGGGATTTATGGCCTGAACTTCCGAAGGCTATGGGTGTTATATCTAATCCTATAATTTTAACCATGATGTCTTTACTCGAGTGGGTGAGTTATAAGTCTGCTCACCGATTGGTCGGTCTTTCTCCTGGTATTTGTGCGGGGATCATTTCCCGAGGTATTTCTAAATCTCAAGTTTCTCTAGTACCCAATGGTTGTGATTTGGAAATCTTTGATAATGATTCCATTTCAAGAGCTGAAATGCCCGAAATTAGCGTTCAAGATTTTTTGGCTGTCTTTACTGGTACTCACGGTCAGGCTAATGGTTTGGATGCTGTTCTTGATGCAGCATCCAAGCTTAAAGAATTTGGTGAGGAGGAAATTAAAATTTTACTGATAGGTGCGGGTAAGTTAAAAACTGATTTGCAATATAGGGCAAAGTCAGAGTGTCTTGACAATGTTGTCTTTAAAAATCCCGTGCCAAAAGATGAATTAGCTAAAATTCTTAGGAGAGCAGACTTAGGAATGCAAATTTTAGCCAATGTTCCTTCATTCTATTACGGTACATCTCCAAATAAGTTTTTTGACTATTTATCTGCAGGACTACCTGTTCTAAACAACTATCCGGGATGGCTTGCTGAATTAATACTGAAACATAAGTGTGGGTATGCCATTGAACCAGACAACCCTGAACTTTTTGCGAGAACACTGATTGATGCAAAAAATAACAGGCCTAAACTCAAATTGATGGGTGAAAATGCAAAAGCCTTGGCCAAAAATAATTTTGATCGATCCTCTCTTTCCTCTGGGTGGATTGATTGGGTAACTGAAGGTAACAAAAGTTGAAAGAAGAGTTTATTTCCCTCGTTAAAGAATTATACGGAAACGATTTTGTTCCACTACATCGTCCTGTTTTTGAAGGAAATGAAAAACAATACTTGATCGATTGTATTGATTCGAATTTTGTTTCATCAGTTGGAGAAAAAGTTGATGAATTCGAGAGATTAATTGCGGAATTTACTGGTTCAAGGTTTGCTGTAGCTACAGTCAATGGTACCTCTGCCTTGCATGCATGCCTACATCTTGCGGGAGTTAGCAATAATGATGAAGTAATAACTCAAGCACTAACCTTCGTGGCCACATGTAATGCGATATCCTATTGCGGGGCATCTCCGGTTTTTATTGATGTGGATAAAGACACAATGGGTATGAGCCCCGTTGCCTTAGAAGTCTTCCTTAATGAATTTTGTGAAATTCGAGATGGTCATACACTTAACAAAAA
>JAQCDT010000174.1 GCA_027620575.1 Verrucomicrobiota bacterium | reverse complement strand
AGTCCACTCAATATCCGATTCACTAAAAAGAAAATAAATAATGCATCGCCTCCATTGATTGGAGCGAAAAGCCAAACAAGTAATTCAATATTTAAGAGTACAGCGGATAAAATAACAATCTTTCGTCTGCCAATTGTATCGGCTAAGCCTCCTAAGGGAATTTCAAAAAGAACGATCGTAAGTGCCCAAACAGAATTAAGGATAGCGAATTGAGAAAGACTTAGACCAAAGTCTAAAAAGAGAAGGGTGAAGACTGGATAATAAAAGCGAGCACGAAAAAGCACTCGGTAAAGAATGAAAGTGCGTGCATTGTGCTTTGCAATCGTAGTTAAATCCATGATAAGTGAGTGTGTTGGATTCTATTACTGTGCCCATTCAGGTCGTTCTTGCGAAAGTATTTTTTTGGAATAACGATTGGGTGCTATCTCTAATGTCTGCGAGAATTTTTCTGAATATTCAATTAGAGATTCTACGATATGCGGATACTTTTCAGCTAAATTATCAGTTTCTCCAGGATCTTTTTTTAAGTTAAAAAGTAATGGGGTTGCGTGTTTTTTAATCGAATCAGGACTGCTGAAATGAGGCTCATGACTTGAAGAAAAATGTGCCTTCCAGTCGCCTTTTCTCACCGCGTAGATTTCACCTCTCGGTGGGATGAACGAACTAAAATAGAAGAAATCTGAGCGGGGACTGGGAGATTTTTTCAGTAAGACAGAACTAAGGTCATAGGAATCTTCGGCTCCGTTTGATTGTTTTTTAATTCCAGACAAGGCGATAAAGGTATTAAAGAAATCAAGTGCGCTGATTGAAGCTTTTTTGATTTTATTCGGCCACCAAAAAATTGCAGGTACCTTTTGTCCGCCTTCACTTGCATAAAATTTGGAACCCTTAAGGGGGTAGGCCGAGCCTCCTTTAGGCTCGAAGGTTTGATTTGGCCCGTTATCTGAAGTGAAAATCACTAAGGTATTTTTGTCTAATGAGTGCTCTTTAAGAGTGTTCAGTATGTTTCCTACGGAATGATCTATTTCATTCACGGCATTTGCGTAAGGATCGCTGTATATGTTTTCAAATGATTGAGAAACGTAAATAGGAATGTGGGGCAAATGATGAGAAAGAAATAAGAAAAAGGGTTGTTCTTTATTTTGTTTAATTAGTTCAATGCTTTTTTCTGTATAGCGTTGAGTGAGGGTTGTTTGGTCAACGGGATATTCAATGATACAATCGTCTTGCATAAGCGGTACCCAATTATCTACTTTGTTTCCTCGAGTTCGCATTTGATCCAAAGTCATTCCTTCGCGGAAATATACAGAATCGGAGACTTTCATTTCAGGATCGACACGCATGTCGTTTGAATAAGGAATTCCGTAAAAATAATCAAAGCCATGGTATTTTGGAAGAAATCCTTCTCTATGCCCTAAATGCCATTTACCAATAATATAAGTATTGTATCCATAATTTTGGAGCACTTCTGAAATTGTTAGGCTATCGGTCGGAAGTCCATCGGCAGACCACTCAAAAAAAACATGTGAGCTGGTTCCAGTTCGAACAGGGTACTGTCCAGTTAGGATGGCCGCTCGGCTAGGTGAGCATATGTGAGAAGCTGAATAGAATTCTGTCCATTTTTGTCCTTCCTTGGCCATACGATCGATATTGGGCGTATCGTATTGTAGATTTCCGTAACAGGATAGGTCATTGTAGCCTAGGTCATCCGTTAGAATCAGGATAATGTTGGGTGGTTTTTCTGTGCCTTGTAGGATGAATACACTAAAACCGAATAGAATAAAAAAAAGATGTTTGAGCATTGTTTGTGAGCGAATAAGGAATTTATGACTAGACATAAAAGTTATCAAGGGCAATGGAAGTTTGCGAATCAGCGGCTTCCATAATTCGATTCAGTAATAAAATATCCCTGCGCCCCATTTCACCTGGAGTGATATTTGCTCTCCGATTATGTATTGCTAGGCATTGTCCATCAATTTGAAGTTTTTGTTGGAAAATGTGCTTAAATTCCATAGGTCCAGCTGGTGTACTGCCTTTAAGGCCCTCATAGCTGTAAGCTGGTTCTATTTCTAAATTTCCTTTTTCGGTTTGTAAGCGTATGTAATTACCTGAGCTTCCATAGCTTGCGTAATGTTGGGTTTTTATTTGGTTGGGCCAAGTAAGTTCCCATTCCCAGTGTTCTGGAATATCTTTAAATATCTTTGGGCGATCTGTTGTGTGTTTGGCGGTGACGGATAGTGGATGTTCTTGTGTTGAATAAAATGCTGATTGAGCGACATAAACTCCAATGTCGAAGAGTGCCCCTCCTGGATTCATTTTAGAATTCATTCGCCAATCGTCTTCTTCAGACCACGTACCTTGGTCGTAGGAAAAGTTGCCTTGCATGCCTGTTAATTCGCCAAATTCTTTATGATTCATAGCCTTGATTAGACGAACATTGAATGGATCCCAGTAAAGACGATAGCCAATTTGGAGTGATTTATTGACTGTTTTAGCGACTTGAATCATTCGATCACAATCAGCGACAGTTGGAGCCATCGGTTTTTCGCAAATTACATGCTTATTTGCTTTTAAGCTTCGAATTGTAAAATCTGCGTGTGTCCCAGTTGGTGTGACGATGTAAACACAATCGATCGATTTGTCTTCAATGATTCGGTCAAAATTTTCATAATCATAAACATTTTCATCTTTAATCTGGTAACGTGTTTGCCACTTTGAAATTTTATGGGGAGATCCTGTAATGATTGAGGTCAGTTCTGCGTATTCAGATTGAGCAATGGCAGGGGCTATCCAATTCTCTGCATAGTGACCTAATCCGAGAATCGCTATTTTAACTTTAGGGGGTTTTATTAAGTTTTTCACATTATGACCATATATAGGTTGTTTTAGAAGATGACCCATAGCATA
>JAQCDT010000173.1 GCA_027620575.1 Verrucomicrobiota bacterium | reverse complement strand
AAAGTTGCTTACAAAGGTTCTGAGTTATCTCGAGATGAAGAATTGCAAGAGAAATTTTGGAAATGGAGTGAGTCGATGAGTGGTTTAGTTTACGCTTTTTAAAACAACTCAATTAATTCAATCTGTGTAAGCAGATATTCTTTCTTTTCACTTATTTTATTGATTAATTAACTGTGCATTGTTCGATGATGCCGAATAATCCCTTATTTTTACATTATGAGGAAACCATTGATTTTAGTTACCAATGATGATGGTATAACGGCACCGGGAATACGATCTTTAGTGGAAGTCGCCAAGAAATTTGGGGAAGTTGTAGTAGTCGCTCCGGATAGTCCGCAAAGTGGAATGGGGCATGCCGTGACATTAACCAAGCCGCTGCGCCTGCATAAAACGGATATTTTTGAAGGAGTGGACTCTTACGAATGTAGCGGAACACCTGTGGATTGCGTAAAGATAGCCGTAGATAAAGTGCTTCATCGTAAACCGGATTTGTGTCTTTCAGGGGTGAATCATGGAAGTAATTCGTCAATTAATATCATTTATTCGGGTACTATGTCTGCTGCCGTAGAGGCGGCACTTGAAGGAATTCCATCCATTGGCTTTTCCCTTTGTGATTTTTCATATGAAGCCGATTTTAGTGTAGCTCAATATGCAGCTGAGCAGATTGTTAAGCAAGTTCTGCACTATGGACTGGCGAATAATACCTTGTTAAATGTGAATGTTCCGAAAGTTAGTAAAGAGGAACTTAAAGGAATACGGATTTGTCGACAAGCGATGGCAAAATGGGAGGAGGAGTTTGATGAAAGACAGGATCCGCATGGCAGACATTATTTTTGGTTGACTGGCAAGTTTGTGAATAATGACAAAGGTGAGGATACAGATGAATGGGCGCTTGCCAATAATTTTATCTCGGTTGTCCCTGTTCAGTACGACTTAACTGCGCATCATGGAATTAATTACATTAATCAAAATTGGGATTTATGACCTCCAGAATGTATGTTCAAATGATTCTGGGATTGCTCTTGGGAATTGTATCGCCAGCGATTACCGCTTATCTCATCTATAAGTTTAAATACGATTACATCACTGTAGATATGCTAAAAATTAGTAAAGCCTTATTGGTCCCTTTACTACAGTATGGAGCGCTTACTAATTTAGCTTGGTTTTTCTTGTTTAATTACCTAAGGAAAACATACATTCAGCGCGGTATTATTTTTGGAACCATCGTTATTGCATTTTACATCGTCTACGTAAAATTCTTTGGTCATTAATGAAGTATTATCTCATAGCTGGAGAAGCAAGTGGAGATTTGCATGGAGCAAATTTGATGCGTGCCATTCTGGCAAAGGACCCAGAGGCAGTGTTTCGCTTTTGGGGTGGAGATAAGATGGCTGAAATACCGGGCAGTACGCAAGTTGAGCACTATAAAAATACGGCGTTCATGGGCTTCGTGGAAGTTTTGAAGCATTTGCCGAAAATCTTTGGATTTATAAAAAAATGCAAAGCGGATATTTTAGCATTTCAACCGGATCGCTTGATTTGTATTGATTACCCGGGTTTTAATTTGCGTATTGTTCCCTTTGCAAAAGCCTTGGGAATTGTCACGGTGTACTATATCTCACCTCAGGTTTGGGCTTGGAAGGAATCACGTGTGAACAAGATTAAACAATATGTCGATCGCATGCTGGTTATCTTACCCTTTGAAAAGAGCTTTTATCAGAAACATAACTATAAGGTGGACTACGTCGGACATCCTTTGCTCGATGAAATTTCAGCTAATAATTATGAACCTGCACTTCAGGCTGATCGGCCAGTTATTGCTATTCTTCCAGGAAGTCGTCAACAGGAGATACAAAGCATTTTGCCTACCTTTCTTTCAGTAGCTCATAAATTTCCCGAATACCAGTTTGTGCTTGCTGGTTTAAATCACATCAATGATGATTTATATAACAATTTGCTCAGAAATACCTCCGTTAGTTTGGTAAAAGGTAAAACCTACGAACTTTTGAATCAGGCTGAAGCAGCCTTAGTTGCTAGTGGAACGGCTACATTGGAAACGGATTTATTTAAAATTCCTATGCTGGTAGCTTACAAAGGGAATTTCCTATCATATCATTTAGGCAAGCTTTTGGTTAAGGTGCCTTACATTTCCTTGGTTAATCTGATTGCTGACAGGGAGCTTGTTAGGGAGTTTATTCAAAATGATTTAAACTCGGACAACATAGAAAGCGAGCTACGTCGAATCTTAGAACCTCAAACCAGCATGGTTATGCGAGAGGCCTACGAGGATATTATTCAATTACTTGGTCAGTCGGGAGCCTCAGCAAAGGCAGCCGATCTAATTATAAATCACTCCACATGAAAATATTTTGTATTGGTAGAAATTACGCTTTACATGCTCAAGAGCTGAATAATGAAATCCCTGAAAAGCCCTTGGTTTTTATGAAACCACCAACGGCATTGTTAAAAGGAGACAAACCATTTTATTATCCCGAATTTTCAAAGAATATCCATTTTGAAGGTGAGTTGGTAGTTCGAATTTGCAAAAATGGCAAGCATATTCAAGAAAAGTTTGCTAAAAACTATTACGATCAAGTAACATTGGGTCTAGATTTAACAGCTCGGGATTTGCAAAATGAACTGAAAAGTAAAGGTCATCCTTGGGAGATTGCTAAAGGCTTTGATGGTAGCGCGGTAATAGGAAGTTTTGTGCCCTTAGCTGGTGATTTGTCTGATATATCTTTTACCATTCGAAAGAATAATGAAATTGTACAAAATGGCTATTGCCAAGATATGCTTTTCTCAATAGATTACTTGATTCACTACATTTCGCAGTTCTTTATGCTACAAACGGGTGATTTAATTTATACGGGTACACCGGCGGGAGTTGGTCCTATCGAAATAGGGGATGT
>JAQCDT010000172.1 GCA_027620575.1 Verrucomicrobiota bacterium | reverse complement strand
AACTGTAGTGCAATCTGCCAGTCATTCCCATGTGAAGGCCTAACCAGTGAGTATCATTAAATAAAAAGCATAACTGTTTCCCTTTCCTTAAAGATTTTTGGAAATGAGTTCCAATAAGGCACTTGGGGAAAGATTTGGAATGAATATTTCTATAGATTCTCTTCTCTAGATTGGCAGTGGCATGCACTACCTTTAAACCTTCGGCAGGTTCCCACACTCTTCTAAAAAATTCTACTTCTGCAAGTTCTGGCATATTATTTGGATGTAAGCGGATAAATTGATAATCTTATTGCAAAATAGTATCACTTTAAAAATTATCAAGACAAGCACCATGATAGATGCACACATTCATTGCTTTCCACCTGAAATATCGGATAACATTACTCAATGGGCCGACACGAACAATGAGTCGCATTGGCTAAAGTTAGTTGCCCCGGATAATAAAACTAGTTTGCAAGACTGGGCCTCAAAAGAAGCTATGCTTGAGGCTATGGACAAAGCTAATATTAGCCAAAGTATTTTGTTGGGTTGGTATTGGGAAAATAAAGCTACCTGCCTCAAGCATAACGAACTTATGAAACAATGGATGGATTTTGCGCCTAATCGTTTATTCGCATTTGCCTCAATTTATCCAAATGAAGACCCAATTGCTCAATTGGAATTAGCCCGTTCAATGGGCTTCAAGGGAGTTGGAGAGTTACACCCGATCATTCAAAATTATGAAGCAAATAAGGCACATTGGCATACAATGGCAGAATGGTGTGAAGCGAATAATTGGCCAATAAACTTTCATGTCACTGAAGGTTTAAACAGAGCCTATCCAAATTTTATACCGACCCCTTTTCATATCTATCTAGATATCGCTACAGTATTTCCAAATCTAAGAATTATTCTATCCCATTGGGGTGGCGGAATCCCATTTTTTGAGCAGAATCCAAAGTTAAAAGATCGTTTAAAAAATGTTTATTACGATACTGCTGCCTCACCCTTGCTCTACGATATAAATATTTTCAAAAATGTAATTAGCATGATCGGCTCAGAGAAAATTCTTTTTGGATCTGACTATCCCCTCAAAGTATATCCAAAGAAGCAAGCAAACGCTGATATGGAGACGTTTATTAAAGATATTCAAATGAACGCTGGATTAAGCGAAACAGAATTTGAACAAATCTTTGAGAAGAATATCAATCACTTGCTGAGTCTTCAATCTTAGAATCCAAGGCCTTTTTAAGTGTGGACCAAGGTAAAAGTGCACAATTTTTTCTTGATGGGAACTGCTGAATTCCTTGAAAGGCTAAAATATCAGAAGAAAGCGTATCCGACTGATCCTTAGCATCCCCGTCTAATATTTGGGAAAACCCGTTTTGCATTTTCGAAAAAGACTGCTCGCTTGTTCCTGCGATTGCTTCCAATAGAATTGAGGCAGAAGCTTTGCAAATAGCACAAGAGGCACTTTCAAATGAAGCTTTTTCTATTGTACCCTGTTTTACTGATAAATAAATCGAAATAGCATCGCCACATAGTGCATTGTAGCCTTCAGAAAAATGCGTGTACTTTTCCAACTTTCCGTAATGCAAAGGAGATTTGGAATGTTGAATAAGTATGGATTGATATAGCTCCTGTAAGTCAGTCTCACTCATAGGAAAAATGATTTCATTTTCTTCAAGCTTTCCACAAAACAATCAACATCATTCGAATTGTTATAGAAAGCGAATGAAGCACGGGCCGTTGCTGGAACATTAAAACGCTTCAACAATGGCATGGTACAATGATGGCCTGTTCGGATTGCTATACCGCCCGCATCTAAAAACGTCCCGACGTCATGAGCATGAATAGCGTCAAAAACAAATGAAACAATCGAAGCCTTTTCTTCAGCCGTTCCGATTAACCTCAATCCATCTATTTCACTCAAACCTTCGGTAGCTTGCTTTAATAAAGCCACCTCATGAGCCATTGCTTCCTCTCGATCTAAATTTTGCAAATATTGAATCGCTTGAGATAAACCAATCACGCCAGCAATATTAGGAGTACCTGCTTCAAACTTTCCAGGTATCCCCTTAAAAGTAGTTCCATCGAAATCAACCTTTTCAATCATATCACCACCACTTTGGTAAGGCGGAAGCTGTTCTAACCACTTCTCTTTTCCGTATAAAACACCCACTCCAGTAGGCGCAAAGAGCTTATGCCCTGAAAACACATAAAAATCACAATTCAATTCCTTTACATTTACTTCCATATGAGGTGCGGACTGGGCACCGTCCACCAAAACAGGGACACCCTTAGCATGTGCCTTTTCAATCATTGATTTGATAGGATTAATCGTACCTAAGGCATTGGATATATGAACAATTGATAACAATTGAGTCTTTTCTGAAAGTAATGCTTCAAATGCCAATAAATCCAACGACCCATCCTCTAGCACAGGAATGACTTTCAATGTAGCTCCCGTTTGCTCACAGGCAATCTGCCATGGAACAATATTTGCATGGTGCTCCATCCCGGATATCAAAATTTCATCACCCTCTTTGAGAATTGATTGAGAAAAGCCAGAAGCAATGAGATTAATCGCTTCAGTAACTCCTTTAACAAAAATAATTTCCGAATCCTTCTCTGCTGAAATAAAATCAGCGAACTCTTTTCGAGTTGCTTCATAGCGTGCGGTTGCTTGTTCACTGAGACGGAATACACCTCTATGGATATTAGAATTGCTCGTTTTATAGAAATTTTCCTCCTCTTCAATTACCGACAATGGTTTTTGACTCGTTGCAGCATTATCTAGATAAATTAACGGTTTATCATTCATTAAAGTTGATAAAATCGGAAAATCATCACGAATTGACTGAACATTAAACATTTGAAAAGTAATTGAGTAGTTATTTTATGAGAAAATAATGTTTCTAATTTGTAATATATAGAAT
>JAQCDT010000011.1 GCA_027620575.1 Verrucomicrobiota bacterium | reverse complement strand
CAATTTATCGCGGAAAAGAAATATCTGCGTTTTCTAAAAAATATGGCTCTATATCGGTAGAATAAAGCGTGACTGAAATTGGGCGAACAGAGTACTCAGTTCTCTTCTAAAAATTGGGATAATCTTTCTGCAGTTTTTAATCCAATCCCTTTTTCCTGTATCAACTCATCAATCGTAGCACGTTTCAAATTTTTGATTGTGCCAAAACGCTTCAGCAATTCAGATTTTTTATTTTCTCCGATCCCTTTAAATTCATCAAGAATCGATTCTTTTATTTTTTTACTTCGCAATTCGGCATTGAAGTTATTGGCAAAATAATGTGCTTCATCTCTCAAATATTGCAACAGTCGCAAGGCAGGATTGCGAAAGGGCAAATTTAAATCAGGACGCTTATCCGGAAACACGATAGTTTCATTTTTTTTAGCTAGGCCAATCAAATAGGGAGGGCTTTGCTTAATTACTTGAAAAGCTTTAATCGCAGCATGTACTTGCCCAATTCCACCATCGATGACGATTAAATCAGGAAATGTCGCCCCTTCTTTTTGTAGGCGCTGATAGCGCCGAGTAACGACTTCTTCTATGGCACGAAAATCATCATTTCCAATGAAAGATTTTATTTTATAACGACGATATTGTTTTCGATTAGGTTTTCCATTGATAAAGCAAACCATAGACGCTACGCAAAAACTCCCTGAAATATGGGAAATGTCGAAACATTCGATATGCTTAGGTAATTTACACAATGAGAGTTCTTCCTTCAAGGTCGTTAGGCTTTCTTTTTCTGTAATGAAGCCAGTTAAGTTGCGCTCAAATTTTCTCGTACGTTTAGAGGTTTGTTGTATGGCGATGATCTGATCCCGCAACTCACTTGCTTTTTCGTATTTCTGCTTTTTTGCATACGCCTGCATTCGTTCCTTAAGTGAATCAATCGTGCTTAGTGTATGGCCTTCAAGAAATTCGCAGGCTTTTTCAACACGTTCACGATAGGCTTCCTCGGTAAGTTCATTAGGCAGTTCCGATAAATCTGCACGCATATCATCATAAAGTCGCCATGTATGATCGCCAATTTGTTTTGGGCTGGCATCGTTTAATAAGATGCCAAATTTTCGTTTCATAATATCGAGTGTTTTACGCAAAGATCCTGCATGAGGAAAGGGCCCATAGTATCGGTAATGTTTATAGATCCGATTTCGAGTTAGGCGAAACCTAGGTAAAGCTTCTTTGGGGTTTAACTGTACTAAAAGAAATCGTTTATCGTCTTTTAAACTAGTATTATATTTAGGTTTAAATTTTTTAATTAACTGGCTTTCAAGAAGCAAAGCTTCCGACTCAGAATGAACGCAATGATATTCAAAGCTTTCTATTTGTTCAACCATCGCTTTGATTTTTGGCTGAGCAATCTGAAGCTTTTTCGATGCCTGAAAATAAGAGGCAACTCGTTTTTTTAGATTTTTTGCCTTTCCTACATACAATGCCTGTTTAAAGCGATTATGCATAACATAGACACCAGGTTTATTCGGCAATTTTCGTATCGCCTCTTTTAAAGCACTGATTGTTTCTTGAGTCATTGGATGAAATTTTAATAAAATAAATATCTCTCAAACTTGCATTTAATTTATATTCAAGAACCCTATGATAATGTCCAATCGAGTTACAGTTGAAATCTTAAATATAGGAGATGAATTATTATTAGGTATTCGTACTAATAGTCATTTAACCTATTTAGGCAAGCAACTGTCTTTATTGGGGCTTAAAATTGATCATTGCCAAGTCGTGCCCGATAAAGAGGACTCCATAAAAGCGGCGTTTGCCATCGCCACCGAACGTTCAGACATTGTAATTACTACAGGTGGTTTAGGCCCTACTGAGGATGATCTCACTCGAGAGAGCTTAGCGAAACTATTAGGAAAGAAGCTCATTTATAATGAGGCTGTTTTTGATTCGATTAAAGATCGCTTTTTAAAATTAGGTCGTAAGGTTTCGGAGATACATAAAAAGCAATGTTATCAAATAGAGGGCAGTGAAATATTGAAAAATGAGCGAGGAACCGCCCCTGGATTGTTAATCAAACAGGATGCATGTACAATTATTTTACTGCCTGGTCCGACCCATGAGCTGATTCCCATGTTTGAAAAACAAGTACTGCCTTATGCAAAAAATAATTTCTGTGCACAGGCTGACCACACTTATGTTCAGTTGAGGACTTGCGGTATAGGTGAATCTTCAGTTGAAGATTTAGTATCGCCAATAGTTAAGCAGTGCGGTTTTGCTGAGATTGCATTTTGTGTCCATTTAGGAATAGTGGATGTTCGTTTAAGTCTCGCCGATAAAACAAAAAATTTGGATCAATTGAATCAAGTGGCAGATGCCTGTCGCCTCGCCTTGGGAGATAATTTTGTCGGGTATGGTGATATTTCTTTATCTCAAGTTATATTTCAAAAACTTAGGGAGCACCAAAAAACCCTCGCGGTCGCAGAATCTTGTACGGGTGGGCTTTTAGGAAATGCATTTACCGATATTCCTGGTGCGTCAAAAGTTTTTCAAGGGGGTGTGATTTGCTATGCTAATGAAGTTAAAATATCTCAGGTGAGTGTACCTGAAGAAATTATAGACCAACACGGTGCAGTCAGTGGTGAGTGTGCAATTGCAATGGCATCAGGCGTGGCCGAAAATTTATCATCGGATTATGGATTGAGTATTACAGGCTTTGCGGGTCCCGAAGGTGGAAATAAAGAAAATCCAGTTGGGACAATTCACATTGGCTTTCATTCATCATTCGGCATTTGGGCAAAAAGTGTGCGATATTTAGGGGGACGCATGGATGTGAAGGCACGAGCGGTGAATGCTGCACTGGACTGGATGCGCAGGCTTCTGATTCGCCAAGAGCAGACAGATATCAATGGATATACTATTTAATCAGTTTGATAGAGTGAAGCAGACGGAAGAAGATAAATTTTTTTCTCGCTAGAATCTTTCTAAATTTAAGAATAGCACTATGTCTAGTAGTGCCAAATTTGCATTTATTTGTGGTGACGACGAATTTCTTGTTTCTGACAAGGGAAAAGCTTGGTTCGATAATGCAACCAAAGAGATCACGGATGAGCTTTCCAAAGAAGTAATTGATGCCCGTGGTAACAATTTGGATGAAGTCTCACAAATAGTTGATCGCTTTATCGAAGCCATCCAAACGCAATCTATGTTTGGCGAAAAAAAAGTGGTTTGGCTTAAAGCAGTTAATTTTTTAGCGAATTCACAAACAGGAAATGCTAAAGGAACTTTAGAACTATTAGAGCACCTTAAAT
Source organism: Verrucomicrobiota bacterium (assembly GCA_027620575.1). Taxonomy (GTDB): domain Bacteria; phylum Verrucomicrobiota; class Verrucomicrobiia; order Opitutales; family Coraliomargaritaceae. The sequence continues at coordinate 13,288 of JAQCDT010000011.1, read as the reverse complement.
CCGTACTTGAAAATATAGATGGTGAAGCAGTTTCGGTTTTGATCACCGCATCGCCGATTTACAAAGTGAGGAGTTTTTATAAATGGTGTGTTAAAGAGGGAGATTCTGAAGTTATTGATAGTAGCAAAGACGGCATTGCTAGAATTGCAGAGAAAATTCAGGAAAGCTGTTCAGAGATGGGAATCAAAATCAGCCAAGGTGCGATTCAATTATTAAATGATAAAGTGAATGGCAATAATCGCCTGATTGCTATGGAAGTGGAAAAGCTGACCACTTACCTAAAGAAAGGAGAAACAATAACTGAGGAACTGATTAATGAAATGGTGCCGAATTTTGGAGAAGGGGATTTTTTTGAAGCAACCGATGCGTTCTTTTCTGGGCAGTTGGAATGGACACTCGAAGCGTTAAATCGTCATTTTTTTACGCAAACAGAATTGTTAGGAAGTTTGCAATCGAGAAATCGACTGATGATTCAATTACGAATTCTTAAGGATTCCGGGGAATTAGGTTCTGGGGTTCAGAGGATCAGTCAAAATGACCTTGTTCGTATCTCTGGTAAATTTCGAGAGCATTTTGATGAAGGAGCCCCCAAATCAAACTTAAATATCTTCACGCAGAATCCCTACTATTTGGGACGACTACTTAAAGATGTGAGCCATTTTAGCTTGAAAAATCTGATTGATTTTCAAATTGCCTTTGCTGAGACCTTTGAAGCAATAGTTGAAAACCCTAAAGATCAGGTAGCAATTTTTAATCAATTGGCGATTCGATGCTTAGGAGATTAAGCAAGAAATTGCCAATGAATCAGGGCTCCTAGGCTGAATTTTAGCTATTTGATCACTTTTTTATGGTCTCATTTTGAAAAATCCTTTCTATCTTAACTTTCAATTATGTCGAAAAATACAGTTAACATACTCGCAGAGCGCTATGCCTCAAAAGAAATGAACCAAATCTGGGGAGCGGAAGGTCGTATACTTTTGGAACGAGATTATTGGATTGCGGTGGTCAAAGCACAAAAATCTTTAGGCATTGATATTCCAGACGAGGCGATTGAAGCTTATGAATCGGTAAAGAATCAAGTGAACTTGCAGTCTATCCAAGAAAGAGAGGCAGTGACTCGACACGATGTTAAGGCAAGAATTGAGGAATTTTGTGCCCTTGCTGGCCACGAGCATATACACAAAGGGTTAACCAGTCGTGATCTGACCGAAAATGTAGAGCAACTACAAATTCTCAGAGGCTTGGAATTGATCCGAATCAAAGCGATGGCCGCATTGATTAAAATAGCGGATAAGGCTGAGGAATGGAGCGAATTAGTGATTACGGCTCGTACACATAATGTGCCTGCACAGTTGACTACTTTTGGGAAGCGTTTGGCTATGTTCGGCGAAGATTTATTTTGTGCGGTTCGTGAACTAGATCGCATCATCGATAATTACCCAGTTCGTGGTTTAAAAGGCCCGGTTGGCACACAGATGGATTTAATGACGCTATTTGGCGGGGATTCGGAAAAAGTAGCCCAAATGGAAGATGCGATATTGGAGCATTTGGGAGTCGGTTCAGTTTTGGAAACGGTTGGCCAGGTGTATCCTCGAAGTTTAGACTTCGAAGTGGTTTCTGTATTTGTCCGTTTAGCTTCTGGTCCATCGAGCTTTGCTAAAACATTGAGGATCATGGCAGGCCATGAATTAGCCAGCGAGGGATTTGCCAAAGGGCAAGTGGGGTCATCAGCGATGCCACATAAAATGAATAGCCGAAGTTGCGAGCGATTGAATGGGTTTGCCGTTATTCTGAGTGGCTATTTGACAATGGCTAATGGATTGGCAGGAGATCAATGGAACGAAGGCGATGTCTCATGTTCGGTCGTGCGTCGTGTATTTTTGCCCGATAGCTTCTTTGCTATAGATGGCTTGCTAGATACATTTATCACTATTCTTAATCAAATGGAGGTTTTCCCTGGGATGATTGAGCAGGAAAACAATCGTTACGGACCATTTTTGGCGACCACCACGATTCTTATGGAAGCTGTGAAAAATGGTGCAGGGCGTGAAGGTGCTTACGATGCGATCAAGTCACATGCAGTCGCTGCGGTGAAGGATTTGCGTTCGGGCGAGATTTCTCAAAACGATTTAGTGAAACGACTGGGTGCCGATGAGCGATTAGGACTCGATGAGCCGACAATTGAGCGTTTAGTAAAAGACGCTCAGGAGCTTACCGGAATGGCGCAAAAGCAAGTGGAGCAATTTTGTGAGCGTGTGCACAGTGAAGTAGCGGGCTTTGCTGAAGCAAAAAATTATACCCCAGAAGCAATTCTTTAAGTTAAGTATTGCTATTATAGTGTCCACTAGTTCTGATAGGTTTTTTTAATTAACATACTTATATATATGACTGAAATATTGAATGGTAATTGTTTAGTGGCTCAATCTGGAGGGCCTACATCCGTTATTAACTCTAGCTTGGCTGGTGTTATTACAGAAGCCCTCAACCACGAGTGCATCGAAGAAATTTATGGAGGCTTAAATGGAGTCCAAGGAATTTTGCAGGAGCAACTGGTTGATTTGGCATCTGAAACACAGCAAAATATTCGAGGCTTACGCTATACACCAGGTGCAGCGCTTGGGACATGTCGCTACAAATTAAAGAGTGATGCAGATTTTGACCGAGTATTACAAGTTTTTGAAGCTCACAATATTCGCTACTTTTTCTATGCTGGTGGAAATGATTCCCAGGATACAGCAGATAAAATTTCAAAGCTTGCCCAGAAAAAAGGCTATGCGCTTCGTGTCATCGGAGTTCCCAAAACAATTGACAATGATTTAGTCACAACTGACCACACGCCGGGTTACGGAAGTGTTATTAAGCACATCGCTACAACGATTAGAGAAGTTGCTTGTGATAATGGTGGTATGGGCCAGCACGTCCTAGTTCAAGTGATTGAAGTTATGGGTCGAAGTGCTGGCTGGATTGCTGCGGGCGCCGCACTGGCTAAATATAAAGACGATCCTAATAGTGCACCTCATTTAATTTATCTTCCAGAGGTTCCATTTTCTAAGGAAAAATACATTGAGGATGTGACTCGCGTGCTTAAAAAAGAGAAATTCTGTTTAGTTGTTGTGGGTGAAGGACTCGTTGATGCAGACGGAAATTATGTGTCCACAGACAGTGCAAGTGCAGATGCTTTCGGTCACTCACAATTGGGTGGTGCAGGTGAATTTCTACGCTCTTTGGCTGAAGAAAATCTTTCTGTGAAAGCTCGCTCTATTAAATTGGGGATGGCTCAAAGAGCCGCTGTGAATTGTGCATCAAAAGCAGATAGCGATGAAGCTTTCATGGCTGGCCAAGCAGCAGTTAAAGCAGCAGTTGAAGGTGAAACCGATAAAATGGTGATTTTAGTGAGAAGTGAAGGCGACACCTATGCGTGTGAAACAGGCTTAGCGCCATTATCTGAAATTGCTAATGGAGTTAAGTTACTGCCAGAAAGTTGGATCAATGAAGATGGTGTATCTATGAATTATAATTTCATTAAATATGCACTCCCTTTGATTCAAGGTGAAGTTGAAGTCCCATTTGAAAATGGTGTGCCTCAATACATCAAATTGCAGAAAATCTATGTGGATAAGCAGTTACCTGCCTACACATTAAACGGCTAAATTCTTCCTTTGCTCAAGCATTCTTGAATCGCATTGATGGCTTGATAAAAGCGATCTTCTGGCTTGCCTTTGATTCGTGCAACAGGGACGGAGCTAGTTTCTAGCATGTGCTCAAATGCTGTGTGAATCGCATCTCTTGCTTGAGGGCTATCTCTTTGTGCACCATCAGGCTCCCAAGGAATTTCATTTTGGCAGAATAAATAAAGATCGTATTGAGTCGAAGACAAAGCCAAGTCTAATTCTTTAGGGTGGTGCTGAAAATAGTAGTCGGCATAAATAACATTGGAGAGAAGATTGGTATCGTGAAAGACGAGTCGTGGCGACTGTTTGCAAGCTGCATTTTCATAATCGATTTGCCCTTTCATGATCGTATTTAAATCGTTTTCAGCGATTGGACGATCAATGGACGCAACAAAATCTCTGACAAATTCTCGAGAATAAGGGGCTTCATAGTGAGCCACTAATTGTTCTACGAGTGTAGTTTTACCTGTAGATTCAGCTCCTGTGATCACCACTCGATACATAATGCAAATTTATTCTGCTTGTGAGAGAATGTGATGCCACTGACGCCACCCGTAAATGGCTAACACCATAAATGTGAAGAAGAGAAAGACGGTCACCCAGTACCCTTGCAAAGCCCATAAGTTTATAAAAACAGTGTCGGAAATAAGCCAACAAAGCCAGGTCCCTATGTACTTTTTGCTCAACATCCATTGAGCCGAGAAGGCTACACTTGTAGCAAATGCATCAAAGTACGGTTGAAATGATTGGGTATAATTTTCCAGTAAATAGCCGATCACTGCGGTTCCAATAATCCAAAACAGCACATTGATTATCCACAACTTTTTGCTGGTATGCTCTATGGCTTTGGTCTCTTTAGAGGAAGCTTTATCGCCAACTTGATTCCATTGCCACCATCCATAGGCGGATAAAATAATAAAAACCACATTCAGCGACATATTGGCGAGCAAGCCTGCTTTAAAAGCAAGATAAACATAAATCGTATAGCAGATGATAAAGGTCGGCCAGGTGATGATTTTTTCTTTAATACTAAACCATACGCCGAGAATACCCGCAATGGTTCCAATATATTCTAGACCATTTGTTTTAAAATAAAGAATGACAGATTCAAACATGAGAAGGCAGTTTACTGTAAAGGATGTGTTTCAAAATTAATCCGAATCTATAATTTCTAGATGTGTCCAATATTTTGAACATTGTGCAACAAATGCCTTATGCAATGGATCGACTTGGTATTGATTATGACCTTCAATATCATCAAAGAGGATCGTTAAATTATAAGAGTAGTCTGAGCGTACAACCGGACGATCTTTTGTCTCTGCAACGGTGCCGATATAAGTAGCACGACTTACTTTGATCGCTTTGAGGCTATCGAGTGCGGTCTCAAATTCTGAAATCGCCTCATCCGAGAGGTCTTTCTTTAAGTGAAATAATACAGTATGAACGAACATGAGTTTAGCGAGTGATAAGTGCAGTTACAAAATATTTTGAATGAGTGATTTAAGCTCGGCATGAGTTAGGGCCACATCTAGATCCGGACGCTCTTTGATCAGGCGTTCAGGAGGGCAAAATAAGGCTTTATGTTCTGCAACCTCAATCATACTGAGATCATTGTAAGAATCGCCTGCGGCAAACGTTTTAAAATTCAGTGCTTTGAATGCTTCAACCGCTTTTCTTTTATGATCCTTCAATCGCAAACAATAATCATCAATCATTCCATTAGTATCAATGGAAAGGTGATGACAAAACAATGTCGGATAATTTAACTTGGCCATCAACGGCCCTGCAAACTCGGTGAAAGTGTCGGATAAAATAATTAACCGAGTTTTTGAGGTGACCCATTCAACAAATTCTTTCGCACCAGGCAAAGGGTCCAATGTTCCAATGACTTCTTGGATATCGTTTAGCTTAAGATTATTTTCTTTTAAAATATCCAATCGATATTGCATCAAGGTATCATAATTCGGCTCATCCCGAGTCGTTCGCTTGAGGGCTTCGATGCCTGTTTTTTCGGCAAAAGCAATCCATATTTCGGGAATTAATACCCCTTCTAAATCTAAACATACAATTGGCAAACTCATGAGTCGTAGTGTTTCAATATTCATAATGAGTGCAATGGTATTTTGCAGAAATGATAAGGATTTAAACAAATAGAGTGGCTCGGGTCTAAGTCAGATGTCTCTATTCGCAAAAGAGGGGATGGATAAGGTGCCTTTTGAGGCGATCCATAGAAGAGGACTGAGATAATCGGACGTGTGGTTCGGCTCAATTTTTTCTACCGACCATCCTTGGGTTTGTTTTTCTCGCATCCATTCGGCAACTTGATCAGCTTCCTCTTGGCCCCCAGGATGTTGGCGATACGCAGTGACACATAAGATGCCGGTTGCTTTTAAAAGTTTTGGACTTTGATTCAGTGCGGAAAGCGTTTCTTTTGGTGTTGTGATCACCATTTTGTCGCTTCCGGGTAAGTAGCCTAAATTAAATAAGACAGCATCAAATGTTTGATTGAGCCTCTCAAGCAGTTCTCCATGGCTTCCAAGATGCAATTCACAAAGGGTGTTTAATTTTGCTTGGGTTAATTTTTCTTCCGTTGCTTGTAAGGCATCCTTTTGAATATCAATTGCAGTCACTCGTCCATCGGGCTGGACTAATTGGGCGGCTTTCAATGTATCGTAGCCATTTCCAGCAGTTGCATCGAGAACGTAGTCACCATTGTTTAAGTGTTTTTCAAGGCAGAGGTGTACGTATTCGGTTAATCGCATTGGCTTCAATAAATTGTTAGCATTCAGAAGAATGATTTTCGATTTGGTCAATGAATAGCTCAGACAAATAAGGGGCAAATGCTGAACCTTTGGATCCAAGTCCATTGATAGCAAATAGGGATGAGTGTTTTGGATGCTTTATAAACAGCGGCTTTGCATCTTCGGTGGTTGGACGAATTCCGCTACGATGTGTCTCGATATCAAATAGCAAATCGGGTCCTAACATATTTTTTAAAATTTCAATTAGCCCTTCTTTAGCGGTAATAGAGGGTTCTGCATCTGAATTACCCACCTCATAGCTAGCGCCAAGCCGATAAAGAAAATCGCTATTCCCCAAGTTTAAAGAATGGAGCCAGCGTTTTTTATAATAGAGACCAGGCGGAAGTTGAATATCTTTCAGCCGAATGTCTAAAACATCGCCTTTGATCGGTATGATGGGTAGGTCTTTAAAAAAGGGGTTGTTTCCTCTATGAGCTCCTTGGCAGAAAATAATATTGTTTGCCTTAACACCGTGGTAGTTCCAGCCGGTGCCTTCTTGTACTAACTTGCTTGCATCAAATGTTTCTTCAATAAGTCTGCCTTGAGACTTAAAGTAACTTTTTAGATTTTTCATCAGGCTCGGCACATTCACCCAGTTCCCGTGGCGGATGGGGATACTTCCAAAATCATCGCTGATTCCAATGGGTTCAGAGCCTTTTTCTAGAATTGGGTCGAAGTAGTTTGCGTAGCGAGGGTTTTTAATCCTGCGCCGAGCACGGATCGCATCCTCTGGATTGATAAAATAACGACGTATAGGCAACTCATGATAAATATTGATTCCCAATGATTGCTCAATGTCTTGATAAAAGGCTTTAGCTTTGGGCATCAAGGTATCGATTTTCCATGATTCAGTCATCCATTTTCCAGTCACTGGATTGATAAACCCTGCGGCTACCTGTGAGGCACTGGCTAAGTTCGGAGCGTCAAAAATTGTGTAAGTGTATTTTTTTCTGTCCAGTCGCCAAGCAAGTGAGGAGCCAGCCAAACCTGCTCCGATAATTAAATAATCAATGGTATGTGATGCTTTGATAGTTGCTGAATCAGTGGAAAATAGTATAGTCAGTTTTTACTAATGGTTCAAATGCGCTGGATAGACAAGGTTTTCTCTTTCTTTAAGCAAAGTCCTTTAGGCCCCTATCGGAATCTATCCTGGGATTCGCTGAGTACTTCAGAAAAAGGAGATAAGGGAGAAAAATTAGCTTTGAATTACTGTAAAAAAGCATTGGGCTATCGTATTGTGACAAAGAATTGGCGGCATCATCGTGGCGAAATCGACCTAATTTGTTTAGATCAGGCGTGCTTAGTTTTTATTGAAGTGCGTTTAAGAAAAGCCGTATCTCTCGTATCGGGAGTCCAATCAATCAGTCGTAAGAAAAAATCACTATTGCGTCGCACTGCTTTAGCTTATTTAAATCGCTTAGGTAAACGTCCAAAAACCTATCGTTTTGATATTATTTCAATCGCATATGGGCAGACAAAAGACTACAAAATTTCACATTACAGGAATGTTGCTTTATTTTGATTATTCTCCTTAATATTTCCACATCACATTATGGAAGAATCGAGACACCCATTTTTAGAAGGCTTGAGTAAGCACAGGGGCGTAGCCCCAACCGTTGCAGTTATTTTTGGAGCATCGGGCGATTTAACAGCTCGCAAACTGATTCCTGCGATTTACAATCTTAGTGTAGATAATTTACTGCCCAATGATTTTCATTTAATCGGCTTTGGAAGAAAAGCGATTTCAGATGAAGATTTTCGTGATGCGATGGAGACTTCCATCAAGGAGCATTCACGTCGTCCAATGAATGCGGAAATATGGCAACGTGTTCGTGATGTAATGTTTTATGCGTCAGCGGATTATGGCGATATAGAAGGTTATAAGCGATTGGCAGAGCAAATCGATGGAATCGAGGCTTCACTTGGCCGAAAGGTACAGCGGATATTTTATATTTCTACACCACCCAGTGTGTTTGAGCCTATTATTGAATGTTTAGGGAAAAGTGGTCTTGCAAAAGCTAATCTAGATACACCTCTTGCTTCCAAGGTGATTATTGAAAAGCCTTTTGGGCGAGACTTAAGCAGTGCCCAAAATTTAAACCATCTTATTAATAGTGTATTTGAGGAATCTCAAGTATTTCGTATTGACCACTATTTAGGAAAAGAGACGGTTCAGGATCTCCTTGTGCAACGCTTTGCGAATGCAATTTTTGAGCCAATATGGAATAGAGAGTATGTAGAATGTGTTCAAATCACTGTTGCGGAAAAGTTAGGGGTAGGCAGTCGTGGTGGTTACTATGATACAAGTGGAGCTTTAAGGGATATGATTCAAAACCACACTATGCAACTTGTGGCTTTAACCGCGATGGAACCGCCTGTTTCTTTAGATCCCGAATCAATTCGTGATGAAAAGGTTAAAGTAATTCGTTCGATACAGCCTTTGAATTTAGAGGGAGAGCATTCTGACGTTATTCGTGCACAATATACAAAAGGTTTAATTAACGGAAATGAAGTGAACGGATACTTAGAGGAGCAGGGGATTCCTGAGGAGTCTTCAACAGAGACTTATGCGGCACTTCGCTTGATGATTAATAATTGGCGTTGGAAGGGCGTACCTTTTTATATACGTTCAGGAAAGCGAATGGCTCGTAGAACTAGCGAGATTGCGATTCGCTTTAAGCGTCCTCCTGGTATTTTATTTTCGGAGGAAGGGCGATTTAATGTTTCTGATAATACAATGGTGATTCAGATTCAGCCTAACGAAGGAGTGACGATTGTCATGAATTCAAAAGTGCCTGGCCTAGAGACTCGTATGCAACCAGTGAAAATGCACTTTCGTTATGCCACTACTTTTGGGTCAAACACTCCCGAGGCTTATGAGCGTTTAATTTTAGATGCAATGATTGGCGATAGTACATTGTTTATCCGCGGTGATGAAACTGAAGCTTCTTGGAAGTTGCTGTCACCAGTTCTTGAACATTGGGAGTCACTAGGTACTAAAGGATTAGAATCTTATGTGGCCGGGTCATGGGGTCCTGCATTGAGCGACGAATTGTTGTCCAAAAAAAATCATGAATGGAGACATTCGGGATAAAGATTAGGCAATGAAAAGTTTAGAATTTTAAAGTAAAAATGACTGAGTTAATAGATGTTTTACCAGGGATAAAATTGCCCGTAGGTGCAGTGTCAGAGGAGTTGTCAAAAATGTGGGGTGGCAATAAAGAGAACGCACTTTCGGAATTTCGTGCATCCCAAATGAACTTAGTTTTACATTTTGGGCGTACTGTTTCTCCAGATGAAGCGAAAGCACGTTTTGAAGTAGCGGTGCGGTTTGCGCAACGATACCCTAGCCGTATTATTATACTCTGTCCGTTTTCTGAGAATAATCAGCCCATGCAGGCTAAATTATTCAGCCAATGTTTTATTGGAGATTCCCATCGTGAAATGTGCTGTTGTGAGGCATTGATCCTCGGATTTTCTTCAGAAGATAACGGCTTTCTCTTTAACCAAGTTTCTGTCTGGCTAGAATCAGATTTACCTATCTATCATTGGTTTTCTGAAGTTCGAGCCGAACGAGTGGTTAAGTATTTTGACTATTTATTGAAGCGTGTGCACCGCATTGTTTTTGATAGTAATGTTGAGTCGTATCCTATTCGTGAACTACCTTGGCCGAACCCCAAAAAGGTCGTGGATTTAGCGCGCGCGAGATTGTTACCGATTCGGCAGGCAATTGGTCAATATCTCAGTGGAATTCCTTTTGAATTACTCCGCAAAGAGTTATCTGAAATCACTGTCCATTTTGCTCCAAACAGTAAAGGTGAAGCATTTCATTTGATGCAATGGTTGGAGCACTGCCTAAAATGCGATGAAGACAAATCTATTGGCTCTAAATTCTTAGAGCTTGAGCCGAATTCAAATCAGCGACTCAGTTTTGAGATCACTTATAGTCAGAAAAAATTTATTAAATGGATCCAGTTTGAAGATTCTTCAATCAGTCATTTAACCCAAAATATTGACGGGGAAGAAAAAGATTTGCCGATTCAAATTAAGCAGATGCTACCTGAACAAGAGCTAGCTGAAGCTTTTTATTTTTAATCGCTTAAAATAAACCTAATGAAGTAAGTACGGCGATTGCTTCCTCGCCTTGCTTAGAAGTTGACCCTTTAGTATCCTTCCAAACGAGTTTATTATCTGAGAAAATATAGGCTTGGCGACTCCATTTACCTTTTCCAAATGCTTTTGCTACGGCACCGCTTTTGTCAGAAATCAAAGTATAAGGAAGCGAATATTTTTCCTTAAATGATTTTTGGGACTTTGGGCTGTCTGAAGATACCCCTAGTACTTGGATGCCTTTTTTATGAAGTTCTTTATATGCATCTCTTAGGCTACAGGCTTGTTGAGTACAACCGGGTGTGTGTGCTTTGGGATAAAAGAAAACAACGGTAACTGTGTCTGCCAAACTTGCCTCAAAATCAAATTCATTGTTGTCATGGTCGAGAGCAATTACGCTAGGAATAGATTCGCCTATCGTTAATGTAGTGTCTTCTGAAGATGCAAACATGATGGTAAGTGTAAAAAAAAGGAACGCGTATATTAACTTCACAGTTAACATATCGTCACCGCTTTGAACTACTTACGCTTTAAGTTTAAATTGTACGAATTTGTGTCGTATCAATTAATTCTTTTCCTGCATACATTTTAGTCACCACAACAATTGGATCGCCTTCAGAAGACCATTTTCTCTCTTTCAATGTACTGAATGCTTTCTGAATTGTTGCTTCGTGGTCACTAACAAAGTCCATAAAGAAGGGTTCTATACCTCTTAAGAGTAAAAGTTGTTTAAAGAGAGTAGGGTTATCAGTGAATGCATAAATTGGGATTTGAGGCCTCAATGCAGCTAGCTTCAGAGGAAATAATCCTTTTCTTGTAAACACAACAATAGCGGCATCTAGATCGATTGCTAGTTGAGCGGCAGAGCGAAGCATTTTAGACTTAGGTAAACGCAACACAATATCTGTGCGTAAGCGTGCAGGATCCAAATCCTCTTCTGCTTCGATACAAGAGGCGATTCGATTCATGGTATGCACGCATTCAACAGGATATTTTCCGATAGTGGTTTCTCCAGAAAGCATAATGCAATCGGCCTGCTCACGTACCGCATTTGCAATATCGCTAATTTCAGCACGGGTTGGCATCGGAGAGTCAATCATTGATTCGAGCATCTGTGTCGCAACAATAACCGGCTTGGTTTCATTGATCGAAATTTTAATGGCTTTTGATTGAATAGCAGGCAATTCCTCAAATGAACATTCTACGCCAAGGTCGCCACGGGCTACCATCAATCCATCAGAGGTTTTAATGATTTCATCTAAATTTGTAATCGCCTGTTGGTCTTCAATCTTTGCAATCACTTTTCCTTCAGAACCTTTTGCCTCTAGGTAGTCTTTTAATTTCGTAATATCACTCGGCTCTCGAACGAAGGAAAGGGCGAAGAAATCTATATTGAGCTCCACGCCAACATCAACATCACCTTGATCTTTTTTGGTAAGCGATGGAAGTTTAACATAAACTCCTGGCAAATTAATGTGTCTGCGATTGCCTAAGGGGCCTGGTATAATCACCTTACATTTTACATCGGTATTATCGATACTCAGCACTTCCAATCGGATCAAGCCACTATCAACTAAAACTGTATTACCTACTGCTATATCACGATAAAAATCTGGGTAATTCACATCAACACGCTTATGCCCATCAGCGGTTGTACCGCCTTCGCCGACTCCGTAAGTGAAATAAAATATTTCATCTTTTTCCAAATGAAATGTTTCAGGAACATCGCCTGTTCGAACTTCAGGGCCTTTCACATCCATCATTATAGCAATATGACGGCCCACTCTTTCGCAAACAGAGCGTACACGATTCACGATCTTCCTTGTCCAGTCATGGTCAGCATGTGCCATGTTTATTCTGCAGATATCAACTCCTGCATTGATCATTGCCTCTAAAGTTTCCTCGGACTCGGTAGCTGGACCGACAGTAAAGATAATTTTTGTTTTTTGTGTAGTTTTGTTCATTGAGTTATGCCCCTTTTTAAATCTTTCCGCTAGTTAGAGTGAATTCGAGATTAGGGTCAACAACATGTATTTCTAGATGTGTGTATTTCTCTTTCAATTTTTCGCTGTTTTTTAGGACAAGATCGATATGATTACAATCTTTACTTAAATGTGCCATGTGCAGGCACTCGATCTTGGAATGTGCAAGAGCTTCACTGAGGAATTTTAAGGTGGTCTCATTCGAGAGGTGTCCATGCCGACCTCGAATCCGCTGCTTTATAGATAATGGTCGTTTTGTGTCTTCTTTAAGTAGGCGTTCTTCAAAGTTAGACTCGATAACAAGCGTCTGTACGTCTTGTATATGCATTTTTACGTGTTCTGGAATATATCCGAGGTCCGTTACCCATGCTAAACTGCCTTGCTTTGAAAATAAATCATCAGCTTCTCCCCAATAAAAATTAAATCCTACTGGATCATAAGCATCATGAGGGAGCGAATAAGAGCGTATTTTTACATCACGAAAAGTGAAATCAGTGCCCGTTTGAAATATTTTCCAATTAATATTTTTTTTGAGTTTTGCCTGAATCGCATCGGCAGTATCTCGATTCGCAAATATAGGCAGGTCATATCGTTTGCTTATGCCACGGATACCTTGAGAATGGTCGCTATGTTCATGGGTTAAAAATACTCCATCTAAAGTGTCTATAGACTCACCTATGGCATTGAGTCTTTCGTTTATTTGTTTACCTGAAAACCCAGCATC
>JAQCDT010000171.1 GCA_027620575.1 Verrucomicrobiota bacterium | reverse complement strand
AAAGTCATCCGCAAAGGCTCCCTTGCCTGGTCTCTCTCTTTGAGTGAAACTCAAATTAAAAGATGTAGCGTCTAAATTGCCTTTAGATGGCCTGTAGAAGCATAGGTCTTCCGTATCACCTTCATGGATTCTCATGTCATTGACTGAAATGGGATAAGTAGGAGTACTTTTTACTGTAAAAGTTCCAGTTATGTAGTCGATGGTATTTCTATAATAGCCAATTAGCGAATGACCTCCAGATGCAAGGTCCACTTTCATAGTGTAAGTTCCACCATCGGTAAAGAAACCCTTAATCCCGTCTATACTACTGGATACTTCCGTTATTAAAGTAAGAATTTTTGCATTAAGAGTTGAAGGCTGACCGATCAAAGCATCATCAAGATCATTAACACTGCTTCCTTCATCTGACAGAACTATTTTATCCGCATCACTATTAGAAATATTCTTTGATAAAGTTACCGTATCCTCGGTGTATTTAACAATAATTGTTGAGTCAGCTGGGATTTCCCATGTCTGCGTTGCTGTTCTCAGCTTTGGATTCTCCTCAGTTCCTTCTGTTGAGCTAACAGCCAAATCAAATTCAATAGAGAAATAGCCCTCGCCCGGGTCGAGGTTAGTATCTGTTCCTTTATATAGATACAACTTTACTGGAACTACAGAAGAAATTGAGTCGTCGGGGTTGTACCAAACATTGGCAGACACGGGGGTTCCATTAATTCCATTTTCGATAAAGCTATGAATATTTTCTAAATCAAGAGAAGCACCGTTGATAGAAAAATCCATTGTTTTAGAGGCTGCATCATATGTAGGGTAAACCGGAATTTTAATTTGGTCGCTTCCAGAATAGTCTATTACTTCAATTAGCGAGTTCGAAATTCTACCTAAAACACCAGAATTCACTGGCGCGCTATCACCATATATATTCGAGGTAAAAGCGGATTCACTGTTAAGTCTATTAAAAAAGGCATCTCTGGCATCTTGTCCATAAACGTGGACATCAAAATTTTGATAGAGAGAAAAGTCAGCAAACATATCATTTCTAGGATTTGTTCCAATTTCAAAATACGCGCTTGGCCCAGCCTCTTTATGGTAGACATATAAAACGTAATCTCCTCCATTAAGCATTCGTCGAATATTGTCGATTTCCGCCAACGTCCTTGGGAAGGCCGCTATTTCTTTTATTACTGCTGTAGGATCAATGGTCACCCTATTACTAATAAAATCATACGGGAAATTGTTTGAGATCCCTGAGCGATTAATGTCATGCACGTAATAACTCATTTCCAAACTACTATCAGACACATTTTCTATGAACGTCTGAGTTTTCAAAGTTGGAAAATAGTAATGCCTTACCGAATCACAGTCAGCTTTTTGATACCCTTGTGAATACGAAATATACTGAAACTCTGTCTTTGTTCCAGATATGAGAGAATTTTGGAACCTAATTTGATTGTCCGACTGGCATTCCCTGTCCCTGTTGTTTTTATCTTGCCAATTCGCTGAGTCATTCCTCCAAGCTCTGCTGTCTCTGGCGTTAACATATAAAGTGCCCGATGTGACATTAATGTCATTGAAATCGATACTACTGTTGAAGAAATTAGAGCTTTGTGTATATGAAGTTGAAGCATTTGAAATGTTCTTTAACGACAAGTCAGTAATGTTGCAAAGCTCTGTATCTGTCTCAGAACAATCAGCTCTAGATAAAACGCCACTATCTGAAATAAATGCACCACTAGCCTCTAAGCTCTCTTCTTGATACCAACCGGCAGCGTTAGCATCTGTCCTATACACACTTTTGAAATCCAATGGTAATTTATCGTAGGAGGATCCCCCAAAGATAATAGCCAAGGCTGATTCTGAAAGTGAAACATTGGCACGTATCTCTTTCCCAAACTTACTCGTTAATCCATCTGACACTTGATTATCAATTTTTTGAAGGTATGGAAGCAATTTGGCTATATTTTGTGCCGCCGCCTCATTTACTTTTAGACCAGATGATGCAATGAAATCAGACGTTAAATCTGTAAATGAAATTCCAAAACTATTACTTATGGATAGCTTCAAGGAATCAATCCTTGATGAAATTGTACTTGCGATATCATCACCAGTGGAGGAACACCCTTCATCGACCGTTAAATCCTCTTTTAAATTGGATTTTGCACTTAATATGGCCTCAGCAAACAAAGAGGTAAACGGTGAAATAACAATTGCAGATGATCCCGTATCCTCTATTGATGGCAAAATCATTTGGTAGGCCTGCGTAACCGTACCCAAAGTAGAATCCACTGCTCCTACGGGAACATTCGCAACAATTGGTCTACTCTTTAAACACGACACCTTTGACGATTCTACTATTATAGAAAACGCTCCATTAGCATCACTAAGTCCAGCGTATTCACCAGAGTCATGCTTGAAATTGAAATTCTGGTCTATAAATATAGTCGCGCCAGATATATACCCATCAATAACTTTGCCGGTAAAAGCTTCCTCTTGAGTATCTGAGACTGCTACGAGCACTGTAATACTATCTGCGAGACTGCCATCAGTAACAGTTACCGTAACAACATAAGTGCCGTCCCCGTCACTGTCCGTGGGTGCCTCGTAGTCAGGTGCCGTTTTAAAAGAAATCACTCCAGAGGAGGACACCAAGAAGAGCGCTGCATCAGCTCCGGACAGAGAAAAGGTCAATGAATCAGAATCAGGATCGGAGGCCGTTACAGTAAACGCAGAAGTCTGGGCATCTGCAACTGACACCCTAATAAAACCCGATTCTGAGCTAGATGGATTAATGACAGCAATACTTGGGGATTCGTTAACGTCCGTCACAGTGACAGTAATACTTTGTGTGGTTGAGTTCGCCCCATCCGTTGCCGTTACAGTTGCTGTGTAAGATGACTTAGTCTCATAGTCAGGAGCAGATACAAAGGTTAAGACCCCGGCTGATGTTATTGCTAGTTCA